>NZ_JAMHIU010000058.1:0-2117 GCF_023896895.1 Micromonospora sp. CPM1 | reverse complement strand
TTTTGACCCCTTCCGGAAGCATCGGGAGGTGCTGAGCGTGGAGGACTGGGCGGAGATCCGTCGGTTGCACCGAGCGGAGCGGATGGCGATCAAGGCCATCTGCCGTCGGCTGGGGGTCTCGCGGAACACGGTGCGTAAGGCCTTGGCCAGTCATGAGCCGCCTCGCTATCAGCGGGCGGCGAAGGGCTCGATCGTGGACGCGGTCGAGCCGCAGATCAGGGCGTTGTTGGCGGAGTTCCCGGATATGCCAACGACGGTGATCATGGAGCGGGTCGGGTGGACCCGCGGCAAGACGGTGTTCGCCGATCGGGTGCAGCAGCTGCGGCCGTTGTTCCGCCGCCCGGATCCGGCGCAGCGGACGGAGTATCTGCCGGGAGAGCTTGCGCAGTGTGATCTGTGGTTCCCGCCGGCGGACGTGCCGTTGGGCTTCGGGCAGGTCGGCCGGCCACCGGTGCTGGTGATGGTGTCCGGGTATTCGCGGTGGCTGTCAGCGGTGATGATCCCGACCAGGCAGTCGCCGGACCTGCTGGCCGGGCACTGGACGCTGATCTCCGGCTGGGGACGGGTGCCCAAGGCGTTGGTGTGGGACAACGAGTCCGCCGTCGGTCAGTGGCGGGCCGGCAGGCCGCAGTTGACCGAGGCGATGAACGCCTTCCGCGGCACCCTCGGCATCAAGGTGATCCAGTGCCGGCCGGCGGACCCGGAAGCCAAGGGCCTGGTCGAGCGGGCCAACGGCTATCTGGAGACCTCGTTCCTGCCCGGACGCCGCTTCGCCTCACCGGGTGACTTCAACGCCCAGCTCACCGACTGGCTGGTGCGGGCGAACAACCGCCAACACCGGATGCTGGGCTGCCGCCCGCTGGACCGGTGGGACGCCGACCGGGCCGCCATGCTGCCACTGCCACCGGTTGCGCCGGTGGTCGGCTGGCGGCAGACCACCCGCCTTCCCCGCGATCACTACGTCCGCTTGGACGGCAACGACTACTCGGTGCACCCATCAGTGGTCGGCCGGCGGGTCGAGGTTACCGCCGACTGCGACCAGGTGACGGTGTCCTGCAACGGCCGGACAGTGGCCCGGCACGACCGCTGCTGGGCCAAGCACCAGAGCATCACCGACCCCGCCCACCGGCAAGCCGCCGCCGACCTGCGCGTCGCTGCCCAACGCACCCCGACGACCGCCGTTGACGCTCAGGTCGAACGCCGGCCGTTGAGCGACTACGACCGCCTGTTCGGCCTCGACGTTGAGGTGGCTGCGTGATGGCCGCCAAGACCAGCCGCAACGTCGCATCCGAGATCGCGTTCCTCACCCGCGCCCTGAAGGCGCCGTCCCTCGCTGCCTCCGTCGAACGCCTGGCGGAGCGGGCCCGGGCCGAGTCGTGGACGCATGAGGAGTTTCTCGCCGCCTGCCTGCAACGTGAAGTCGCCACCCGCGAAGCCCACGGCGGTGAAGGACGCATCCGGGCCGCGAGGTTCCCGGCCCGCAAGAGCCTGGAGGAGTTCGACTTCGAGCACCAACGGTCCTTGAAGCGGGAAGCGATCGCTCACCTGGGAACCCTCGACTTCGTGGCGTCGAAGGAGAACGTCGTCTTCTTGGGTCCGCCCGGCACCGGCAAGACGCACCTGTCCATCGGCCTGGGGATCCGGGCCTGCCAGGCCGGATACCGGGTCGCGTTCGCCACCGCCGCCCAGTGGGTGTCCCGCCTCGCTGACGCCCACCACGCCGGCCGCCTGCAGGACGAACTGGTCAAGCTCGGCCGGATCCCGCTGCTGATCGTCGACGAGGTCGGCTACATCCCCTTCGAAGCCGAAGCCGCGAACCTGTTCTTCCAGCTGGTGTCTAACCGCTACGAACGAGCCTCGCTGATCGTCACCAGCAACAAGCCCTTCGGCCGCTGGGGCGAGGTCTTCGGCGACGACGTGGTGGCCGCCGCCATGATCGACCGCCTCGTCCACCACGCCGAGGTCATCTCGATGAAGGGCGACAGCTACCGCCTCAAAGACCGCGACCTCGGCCGCGTCCCCGCAGCAACCAAGACCAACGACTGAACATCAACAAACCAGCGAAGGGGTCAAAATTCGGCCGGAACAGAGGGGTCAAAGTTCAGCCGGCGTTGACA
>NZ_JAMHIU010000057.1:0-2262 GCF_023896895.1 Micromonospora sp. CPM1 | reverse complement strand
TTTCCAGGTTCACGCTGGCCCATCGTCCACAGCCTGGGTTGTTCACACCACCATCGACCTTCCTGCTGACGAGCGGGCCGGCCGGGCCTGCCACGTCAAGCGGACCTTGACGCAAGTTTCGACGCTGGCGGGTGGTTGGGGCTCGGCTCGTCCGGGGTGGTCGGCTGGCGGGATGGCCTACGCAACCACGCACGGACCTTGACGCACGTAGCTGGAGTCGGCTCTCGTGTCACGGGCCGAGCCCCCGGCGGACACCGCCACAGTGGCGCAGTTGACCTGACCTCGCCCTGTACGGACCCGGCTCCCGGGCTCGGACCTGGGCAGCGGCGGCCACCCTCCCCCTCCCAGGCGAGGGGTTGACCTGACCTTGTGCGAATGCGGAGCCGGCTCCTGGACGACCGGCATGCCCTCGGCGGACCACCGCCCCCACGCTTAGGGCTTGCTGCGCGGACCCGGCGCGCCCTCTCCTGCGCCGCGCTGCTCAGGCGCGGCGCGGCCCGGCTGCCGACGATGGACCCTTGACCACTCTCCCGCTATCCCGTCTGCGGCGGCCCCGGGCTCCCCGCTCTCCGCGCCAGCCGCCGGGCGTTGGCGTGACGGCCGCAGAGCGACCAAGCGGCGCGGCCGGCGCGCGCCCAGGCGGCGGCGCGTGCGGCCCGTTGCGGGCCGCCTTGAAGACGTACAGAAACTTTGAACAGCCTCGTCGGCAGTCGGCCGCATCCGCCGAGACAGTCCATGTCGGAGGTAGAGTCCGCGACCGTGGATGAGGTGACTTGGCTCAATGTCATCACCGTGCTCATTGCCCTGGGCGGCGTGGTCGCGGCGGTACTGTCCTGGGTGGTGTCGCGTGGCTCCCGTAGCGAGGCACAGCGCTCCGCCGACGCTGCCGAGGTGTCGGCAAAGGCAGCTCAGGACTCGGCGCGGGAGGCCGCCGCTATCGCGGCGATCGAGCGTGACCGCGAGCATGACCGGCTCGGCCCCGGGCCGGTACCCGGCATCGCTCTTGAGTTGGAGCCGAACCCACGCGATAGCGGTCTGCCCGAGACGCTGTTCGGCACGATCACCGTGCCTCGCGACTACCGCGTGCGCGCCGTCGCCGTACGGGGCAATTCCTCTGCGCCGATCGGGCTGGACTTGCTGCTGCATGCTGGTCGCCCCTACCGCTTCGCCATCGAGCAGATGCATCCGGATCGCACGGAGCCCGTTGCGGAGTATGTGCTGTTCCGACGGACCTTGACGCACGTAGCTGGAGTCGGCTCTCGTGTCACGGGCCGAGCCCCCGGCGGACACCGCCACAGTGGCGCAGTTGACCTGACCTCGCCCTGTACGGACCCGGCTCCCGGGCTCGGACCTGGGCAGCGGCGGCCACCCTCCCCCTCCCAGGCGAGGGGTTGACCTGACCTTGTGCGAATGCGGAGCCGGCTCCTGGACGACCGGCATGCCCTCGGCGGACCACCGCCCCCACGCTTAGGGCTTGCTGCGCGGACCCGGCGCGCCCTCTCCTGCGCCGCGCTGCTCAGGCGCGGCGCGGCCCGGCTGCCGACGATGGACCCTTGACCACTCTCCCGCTATCCCGTCTGCGGCGGCCCCGGGCTCCCCGCTCTCCGCGCCAGCCGCCGGGCGTTGGCGTGACGGCCGCAGAGCGACCAAGCGGCGCGGCCGGCGCGCGCCCAGGCGGCGGCGCGTGCGGCCCGTTGCGGGCCGCCTTGAAGACGTACAGAAACTTTGAACAGCCTCGTCGGCAGTCGGCCGCATCCGCCGAGACAGTCCATGTCGGAGGTAGAGTCCGCGACCGTGGATGAGGTGACTTGGCTCAATGTCATCACCGTGCTCATTGCCCTGGGCGGCGTGGTCGCGGCGGTACTGTCCTGGGTGGTGTCGCGTGGCTCCCGTAGCGAGGCACAGCGCTCCGCCGACGCTGCCGAGGTGTCGGCAAAGGCAGCTCAGGACTCGGCGCGGGAGGCCGCCGCTATCGCGGCGATCGAGCGTGACCGCGAGCATGACCGGCTCGGCCCCGGGCCGGTACCCGGCATCGCTCTTGAGTTGGAGCCGAACCCACGCGATAGCGGTCTGCCCGAGACGCTGTTCGGCACGATCACCGTGCCTCGCGACTACCGCGTGCGCGCCGTCGCCGTACGGGGCAATTCCTCTGCGCCGATCGGGCTGGACTTGCTGCTGCATGCTGGTCGCCCCTACCGCTTCGCCATCGAGCAGATGCATCCGGATCGCACGGAGCCCGTTGCGGAGTATGTGCTGTTCCGA
>NZ_JAMHIU010000056.1:0-2263 GCF_023896895.1 Micromonospora sp. CPM1 | reverse complement strand
ACTATACATCAACGAAAGTCGAACGATAAGACAATGATAGTCAGAAGTGACCCACCACTCAACACCAACCCACACCCATATAGGTCTTAGGTGACCTAAAATCCCTTCTGCCCGCCAAATAGGTCACCTGTGACCATCCCTATAGCCAGTGCGAGATGCCGCAGATACAGGGCTTTCGGGAGCCAATACCCCCTTTAGGTCACATGTGATGCGGATTTCGGTGAACGTGACCGAGCGTTTCGCTAATACGTGACCGGTGCTTCCACCCCGGTTGCGCGGGTTCTGGATTGTAATCGCATCGGTCACGATGCGGCTTGTTCCTCGGCTTTTTTTCGGCGCAGCGACTCGCCTTTCATCGTCAGTCGGTAGGCGTTGTGCACCAGGCGGTCGAGGATGGCATCGGCCAGGGTCGGGTCGTTGATCCAGCCGTGCCAGTGCTCGATGGGCAGTTGGCTCGTCAGGATGGTGGAGCGGCTGCCAGCGCGGTCGTCGATCACCTCCAGCAGGTCATGCCGGGCTCCTTCCTCCAGCGGGGCTAGCGCCCAGTCGTCCAGCACCAGGACGTCGACCTTTGCCAGCTGTTGCAGGGTACGGCCGAAGCTGCCGTCGCCATGAGCGATGCGCAGTTGTTCCAGCAGGCGCGGGGTGCGCAGGTACAGGGTGCTATAGCCCTGGCGGCAGGCCTGGTTGCCCAGGGCGCAGGCCAGCCAGGTTTTGCCGGCACCGGTCGGGCCGGTCAGCAGCAGGTTGTGCTGCTGGCGGATCCAGTCGCCACTGGCCAGGGTGGCGATCAGACGCTCGTCCAGGGCGCGTCCGGAGCGGCGGTCGAGATCTTCCAGGCAGGCGTTGGCGTACTTGAGCTTGGCCTTCTTGCGCAGCCGTACCAGGCGCTGGTTGTCACGCCAGGCCAGTTCGCGGTCGAGCAGTAGGCCGAGGCGTTCATCGAAGCTCAGGCTGTGGCTGGCCGGCAGCGTCCATTGCTCTTCCAGGGCGCGGGCCATGCCGTCCAGGCGTAGCTGGTGCAGTTGATTCAGGGTGTGTTGCGGCATCATCGAACAGCTCCTGTTGCGGGGGTTGGTAGTAGTCGGCGCCACGGACGTTCTCGTGGTCGCCGGGTAAGGTCGTTTCGGCGGCACGCTGGGGCAGCGGCTGTTGATCCAGGCCTTGCTGGAGCAGGTTGCGCACGCTGCGCCCGGTGAAGGCGCGCAGGTGTACGGCACGTTCGGCAGCGGCTTCCAGGCGTGCATTGCCATAGCGCCGGGCCAGCGAGAGCAGGCCGAGGCAGGCGCGGTAGCCCATCTCCGGGTGCGGCTTGTGGGTCAGTTGGTGATCGATCAGTTGGCGCGTGTAGGGGCCGATCCGCTCGCCCCAGTCGAGCAGGCGTTGCGGCGTCCACTCACGATGCGCCTGGTGCGCTGCGGGCATGTGTTCGCGCTGGGTACTGTAAGCGCCGCGTCGCCCCAGCAGCAGGTGGCTGGCCACCCGCCGGTTGCCATGCAGCACTTCCAGGGTGTGTGCCGTCAGTCGCACGTCCACGTTCTGCCGGGCCAGGGCGGAGGGCACGCTGTAGAAGCTGCCATTGACCTCGATGTGGTAGTCGATGCTGACCTTGCAGCGCTTGAAGGTGGCGACCTCGTAGGGATGCACCGGCAGCGCTCGCAAGGCCGGGCGATCCAGACGCTCGAACCAGTCGCGCCGGCAGCCATCGAGCCGCTTGAACGGGCGCCGATTCAGATCCTCCAGCAGCTCGGCGATGGCCTGGTTAAGCGCATGCAGGCTGAAGAACTGCCGATGGCGCAGCCGCGCCATGATCCAGCGCTCGACCACCTGCACCGCCACCTCGGCCTTGGCCTTGTCCTGAGGCTTGCGTGGCCGTGCCGGCAGGATCACCGTCTGGTAATGACGCGCGCACTCCAGCGTGGCCCGGTTCAGGCCCGGCTCGTAGCGATCCGGCTGGGCGACCAGGGCGCGCGGATTGTCCGGCACAACCATTTCCGGCACGCCGCCAAAGTAGGTCAGAGCCTGGCCCAGCGAGGTCAGCCAGTCCACCTGGGTTTCGCCTGGCGTCGCGCAGGCATAGGTGTAATTCGAGGCGCCCAGGGCGGCGACGAAGATGTGCGCCCGGCGCACTTCGCCGGTGGCCGGGTCGACCACCGGCAGCGTCGGCCCGGCATAGTCGATGAATAGCTTCTCGCCCGCACGGTGCAGCTGACGCATCGAACGTTTGAGCGTCTGGGCGTAGCGCCGGTAGTGCTCGACGAAC
>NZ_JAMHIU010000055.1:0-4803 GCF_023896895.1 Micromonospora sp. CPM1 | reverse complement strand
CACCTACACCCTCACAAGCTGACCCACCGCCCCGCCCCCTCCCTCGGCGTTGATCTTGTACTTGCGGCCCCGGCGAAAGGGGCATTTCCGGCTCTTGAGGGGCCGCAACCGCAAGATCGACGGGGACAGGGGGCGGGGGCGGGGCGGTGGGTCAGCTTGTGAGGGTGTAGGTGCCGGCTCGGGGGACCGTCACGGTGGTCCACTTGCCGTCTCGGGTGACCTCGGCGCCGCCGTCGACGGTCAGCCAGCGGTCGTGGCGTACCCGGATCGGGATCGGGCCGGCGGCGGGGGCGCGGAACGTGATCGAGGCGCCGTCCTGGCGGACCAGCTCACCCGGCGCGCCGACGAGCGGGGTGGGCTCGGCGACCGCGTACAGCTTCCAGTGCCGGTCCGACCAGACCTCGGTCAGGTACGGCTGGCCCGTCTCCACCAGCTTCGCCTCCGACGACCCCACCCAGGAGAACTCGGCGTCCGGCACGGCCACGTACTGCACCGCGTTGTCGGCCAGCCAGTCCCGGTAGGTGATCGGGGTCAGCGGGACGCCGGTGCCGTCGGCGCCGGGCACAGTGGTGAAGAACAGTGCGTTGCGGTCGATGTCGGCCTGCCGTAGCCAGCCCCGGGCCAGCGGCACGTCCCCCATGTGGGCCGCCTCCCAGTAGTTGCGGGTCGGCGGCACCTCCACCCGCCCGGTGAGCCCGCGCCGGGCCAGCTCCGCACGCAGCGGCGCGAAGTACGCCGGGTCGGCCGTCGGGTCGTCGGCGCTGCGCAGGTCGGCGGTGACCACCGGCGGCTGCCACCAGCAGACCACCGCGAGAAGAGCGGCCAGTCCCACCGCGCCGGCGACCCGGGAGCGCCGGCCGGCGGCGCGGAGCCGATCGGCGAGCGGGGCGGGAAGCGTGGCGGCGGCGGCCAGCGCCGGCAGCGCGAACATCACCACCAGGCGGGTGGCGTTCAGCCCGACCGGGGTGTGCAGCAGCGCCGACGCCAGCACCCCGGCCGCGGACAGCAGCGCGCCCATCCGCACCGGCCGGTACGCCACGAGCGCCGCCACGACCAGGCTCGTCACCACGGCGTGCACGGTGTCGGCCGTGCTTATGTTCATCCAGCCGCCCTCGCCGAACAGCAGTCCGGTCACGGCGAGCGGCGCGGCGGCCGGTGCGGCGAGCAGCAGGCCGTCGGCGTACCGGCGGGTCAGCAGCAGCACGACGCCGGCGAGCCCGACGAACAGCCCGGCCACCGGGCTGGCCGCCGAGGCGAGCAGCGCGGCGGCACCGGCGGCGACGGCCGCCCAGACGCTCCGGCCACCACCGGCAGCGCCGGGACCGGCCGGCCCGGCACCGGCAAGGCCGGGATCGGCCGGCTCGCCAGCGGCATCAGCGGCGGCGGTGCGGCGGGCGGGGACGGTGAGCGCGAGCAGCGCGGCCAGGCCGAACGCGACGCCGAGGGCGTAGGTGACCCGGCCGGAGACCAGGTTGCCGGCGATCGTGACGACGCCCACCAGGCTGCCGAGCAGCGGGCGGGGCACCCGGGCCCGCACCAGCAGGGCGGCGAACGCGGTGGCGGAGGCGAGCAGGGCGAGCGCGCCGGTGACGCGTACCCCGAGCAGCGCCATCAGCGGCGGCGAGACGAGGCTGTAGCCCCACGGGTGCACGCCGCCGTACCAGCGCAGATCCACCAGGGCGGCCCCGTGATCGGTGAAGAAGCCGGCGCGGGCGACCTGCGCGGACAGGTCCGAGCCGGTGGCCGGCAGGGTGAGGTAGAGCGCGGCGAGGACGAGCGCCGATACGGCGGAGACCGCCACCACCCGACCGCCCCGCATGCCCACCTCCTGATCGCGAACCACCGTACTGGCAGCATGTCCGACGTGCCTCACCACCTCTCGCGCTGGATCGGCCTGGCGGGTTCGGTGCTGCTCGCCGTGGCCGCGTTCCTCGGTGGCGCCCTGCCCGACGGCGAGTTGCGTCCCACCCCGGTCAGCATCTGGCAGGGCCCGAACGGGCCGCTGATCATCGGGTTGTGGCTGGTCGGCACCGCGCTGCTGGCGTCGGCGTGGTGGTCGCTGCGGGACCGGGTGCCGTCGGCCCGCTGGGTGCTGCTCACCGTCGCGCTCTGGCTGGCACCGATGCTGGTCGCGCCGCCGCTGGGCAGCCGCGACGTGTACGCGTACGCCTGCCAGGGCGCCAGCTTCTCGGCCGGGATCAACCCCTACGAGCAGGGCGTGTCGGCGCTGCCCTGCCCCTGGCTGGACACCATCTCCTACATCTGGCGGGACACCCCGGCGCCGTACGGGCCGCTGTTCGTGCTGCTCGCCGGTGCGGTGGTGGAGGCCACCGGTTCGCTGCTCGCCGCCGTCGCGCTGTTCCGGGTGCTCGCCGTGGCCGGGGTGGCGCTCACCGCGTGGGCGCTGCCGGTGCTGGCCCGCCGGTGCGGGGTGCCGCCGCGGCGGGCGCTCTGGCTGGCGCTGGCGAGCCCGCTGGTGCCCGTGCACCTGGTCTCCGGCGCGCACAACGACGCGCTGATGATCGGCTTACTGGTCGCCGGGCTGGCGGTGGTGGCAGCCCGTCCGGGCCGGCCCGGACCGCTGCTCGCCGGTGGGGTGCTGCTCGGACTCGCCGCCGCCGTCAAGGTCACCGCGCTGGTCGTGATGCCGTTCGCCGCGCTGGCCGCGATCGTCGGGGCGTACCGGATCAGGACGCTCGTGCGCGACGGCGGGTGGGTGGTCGGCGGCTCGCTCGCGGCGCTCGCCGCGGTGACGGTCGCCTCCGGCCTGGGGCTGGGGTTCGTCAGCGGGCTGGAACAGGGCGGGCTGGTGGTGGCCTGGACCTCGCCGCCGACGGCTGTGGGGCAGACCGTCGGCTACCTGCTGGCGCCGTTCGGCGTGCACGTCGACGCGCTGCCGGTGACCCGGGCGATCGGCATGGTCGTGCTGATCGCGGTGCTGATCTGGCTCTGGTTCCGGTCGTTCCGTCGCGGTGAGCCGTTCTGGCACGCCGGGCTGGCGCTGACCGCCACCGTCGCGCTCTCCCCGCTGTTCCACCCCTGGTACTGGCTGTGGCCGCTGGCGGTGCTCGCTGCCACCGCACGCCGCACGCTCTGGTTCTCGATCGTCACAGTGGTGTCGTCGTTCCTGGTGCTGGCCGACGGCACCGGGCTGGCCCGGTACTCCAAGATGCCCGGTGCGCCGCTGATGACGCTGTTCGTGATCGGGCTGGTCGTGTGGTTGGTACGGTCGGCTCGCAAGGGCCGGCAGCCGGTTCCCGTGGACTGAGGAGTGTGCCGGTGAGCGAGCCCGACGGACCCGTCCGGCCGATCGCCGCCGGTCTCGCCCGCTACGCCGGCCTCGCCGGGGCCGTGCTGCTCACCGTCGGCGGGTGGCTCGGCGGCGCGCTGCCCGGCACGCCCCCGCGCGGCACGCTCGCCGCGATCTGGCACGCACCGAACGGGCCGGCGGCGCTCGCCTGCTGGCTGGCCGGGACGCTGCTGCTGGTGGGCGCCTGGTGGTCGCTGCGATGGGGCGCCCCGTCCGGCCGGTGGGCGTACCTGACCGCCGGGCTCTGGTCGCTGCCGCTGCTCGCCGCGCCGCCGATCGGCAGCCGCGACGTCTACTCGTACGCCTGCCAGGGCTGGACGTGGACGCAAGGGCTCAGCCCGTACCGGGTGGGGGTCGCGGCGGCCGGCTGCCCGTGGACCGACTCGGTGTCGCCGATCTGGCGGGACACCCCGGCGCCGTACGGGCCGTTCTTCGTCCTGCTGGCCGGGCTCGCCGTCCTCGCCGGTGGCGGCCTGATCGGGACGATCGTGGCGCTGCGGCTGGTCGCGGTGGCCGGTGTGCTGCTGACCGCGCTCTGCCTGCCCGGCCTGGCCCGCGCCGCCGGGGTGCCCACCCGGCGGGCCGCCTGGCTGGTGCTCGCGTGCCCGCTGGTCGGGATCCACCTGGTGGCGGGCGCGCACAACGACGCGCTCGCGCTCGGGCTGCTCCTGCTCGGCCTGCTGGTGCTGGTCCGCCTGCCGGGCAAGCCGCGCGCGCTGCTGGTGGCCGGTGTGCTGCTGGGCCTTGCCGTGGCGGTGAAGGCGGTCGCGGTGGTGGCGCTGCCGTTCGCGGCGCTCGCCGCGGTGCTCGGCCGCTACACCTGGCGGGCGCTGCTGCGCGACGGCGGGCAGCTGGCCGCGTCGGTGCTCGGCACGCTGCTCGTCGTGTCGCTCGCCACCGGCCTCGGGCTGGGCTGGGTGGGAGGGCTCGGCCACAGCGGCGACTCGCAGCAGTGGACCTCCCCGCCCACGGCCGTCGGGTTCGTGATCGACTACGCCGGTGAGCTGGCCGGTCTACGGCCGCAGGCGGTGCCGGTGGTCCGGGCGGTCGCGCTGGTGCTGCTGGCCGCGACGCTGGTGGCGCTCTGGTGGTGGGCGTGGACGCGGCTGCGACGGCTCAACGACGTCCGGCAGCGGGTGGCCCGGCTGACGCTGGCCCGCCCGCGGGTGGCGCTGCTCGGCGCGGGGCTGGCGCTCGCCGCCACGGTGTTGCTCGCCCCGGTCTTCCACCCCTGGTACGCGATCTGGCCGCTGACAGTGCTCGCGGTCGCGGCGGTGCCGCTGGCCCGGCAGGTCTGGTTCGTGGCCCCCTGCGCGGTGGCCTCGCTGCTCACGCTGCCGGACGGATCCAACCTGGCCCGGTTCAGCAAGGCACCGGGCGCGGTGCTGATGACGGTGCTGGTGCTGGTCGTCGCGGTGGCCGGCGTCCGGGCCGCGCTGCGCCGCCGTGAAGGGCCGGACCGCGCTGCGTAGACGGCCGGGGCGGGGGCGGGC
>NZ_JAMHIU010000054.1:2500-5422 GCF_023896895.1 Micromonospora sp. CPM1 | reverse complement strand
AAGATTGAGGGCCACCCCGTGCGGGGTGGCCCTGAATTGAAAGATTGTCCGGCGGTGTCCTACTCTCCCACACCCTCCCGAGTGCAGTACCATCGGCGCTGGAGGGCTTAGCTTCCGGGTTCGGAATGTGACCGGGCGTTTCCCCTCCGCCATGACCGCCGTAACTCTATGAACATGTCAACCAACCCAACATGGGTGGTGGTTTGTTCAGAGTTGCACAGTGGACGCGTAGCAGCTTGGTAGTCAAGTCCTCGGCCTATTAGTACCGGTCAACTGAACCCGTTACCGGGCTTACATTTCCGGCCTATCAACCCAGTCGTCTAGCTGGGGGCCTTACCCCACAATGTGGGTGGGATACCTCATCTTGAAGCGAGCTTCCCGCTTAGATGCTTTCAGCGGTTATCCCTTCCGAACGTAGCTAACCAGCCGTGCCCCTGGCGGGACAACTGGCACACCAGAGGTTCGTCCGTCCCGGTCCTCTCGTACTAGGGACAGCCCTTCTCAAGTATCCTACGCGCACGGCGGATAGGGACCGAACTGTCTCACGACGTTCTAAACCCAGCTCGCGTACCGCTTTAATGGGCGAACAGCCCAACCCTTGGGACCTGCTACAGCCCCAGGATGCGACGAGCCGACATCGAGGTGCCAAACCATCCCGTCGATATGGACTCTTGGGGAAGATCAGCCTGTTATCCCCGGGGTACCTTTTATCCGTTGAGCGACACCGCTTCCACATGCCAGTGCCGGATCACTAGTCCCGACTTTCGTCCCTGCTCGACCTGTCAGTCTCACAGTCAAGCTCCCTTGTGCACTTGCACTCAACACCTGATTGCCAACCAGGCTGAGGGAACCTTTGGGCGCCTCCGTTACCCTTTAGGAGGCAACCGCCCCAGTTAAACTACCCACCAGACACTGTCCCTGAACCGGATAACGGTCCGAAGTTAGATACCCAAATCAACCAGAGTGGTATTTCAAGATTGCCTCCACCCATACTGGCGTATGGACTTCACCGGCTCCCACCTATCCTACACAAGCTAATTCAGATACCAATGTCAAGCTATAGTAAAGGTCCCGGGGTCTTTCCGTCCTGCCGCGCGTAACGAGCATCTTTACTCGTAATGCAATTTCGCCGGGCCTGTGGTTGAGACAGTGGGGAAGTCGTTACGCCATTCGTGCAGGTCGGAACTTACCCGACAAGGAATTTCGCTACCTTAGGATGGTTATAGTTACCACCGCCGTTTACTGGCGCTTAAGTTCTCCGCTTCGCCCCGAAGAGCTAACAGGTCCCCTTAACGTTCCAGCACCGGGCAGGCGTCAGTCCATATACATCGAATTACTTCTTCGCATGGACCTGTGTTTTTAGTAAACAGTCGCTTCCCCCTGCTCTCTGCGGCCATACAACGCTCCACCCGCGCGGGGCTTCACGTCTCCGGCCCCCCTTCTCCCTAAGTTACGGGGGCAATTTGCCGAGTTCCTTAACCACAGTTCGCCCGATCGCCTCGGTATTCTCTACCTGACCACCTGTGTCGGTTTGGGGTACGGGCCGCTAAGAACTCGCTAGAGGCTTTTCTCGGCAGCATAGGATCACTGACTTCACCTGAATCGGCTCGGCATCACGTCTCAGCCCTCATGGTGTGCGGATTTGCCTACACACCGGCCTACACGCTTACCCCGGCACAACCACCGGCCGGGCTCAGCTACCTTCCTGCGTCACCCCATCGCTTGACTACTACCCGCCAGGTTCCCACGCTCCCCACCATTGGTCCGAAGACCGCCGGCAGTTCGGGTGGTTAGCACAACGAGGTTCGTCAGGGTCGCTCTTTCGCGGGTACGGGAATATCAACCCGTTGTCCATCGACTACGCCTCTCGGCCTCGCCTTAGGTCCCGACTCACCCAGGGCGGATTAGCCTGGCCCTGGAACCCTTGGTCATCCGGCGGAAGGGTTTCTCACCCTTCTTTCGCTACTCATGCCTGCATTCTCACTCGTGCCGCGTCCACAACTGGGTCACCCCGCTGCTTCACCCCCGGCACGACGCTCCCCTACCCATCCACACACCTGCACCTGGCATCAAGGCCAGGCGAAGTTATTATGTGAATGCCACAGCTTCGGCGGTGTGCTTGAGCCCCGCTACATTGTCGGCGCGGAACCACTTGACCAGTGAGCTATTACGCACTCTTTAAAGGGTGGCTGCTTCTAAGCCAACCTCCTGGTTGTCTATGCGACCCCACATCCTTTTCCACTTAGCACACGCTTAGGGGCCTTAGCTGGTGATCTGGGCTGTTTCCCTCTCGACTACGAAGCTTATCCCCCGCAGTCTCACTGCCGCGCTCTCACTTACCGGCATTCGGAGTTTGGCTGATTTCGGTAAGCTTGTGGGCCCCCTAGACCATCCAGTGCTCTACCTCCGGCAAGAAACACGCGACGCTGCACCTAAATGCATTTCGGGGAGAACCAGCTATCACGGAGTTTGATTGGCCTTTCACCCCTAACCACAGGTCATCCCCCAACTTTTCAACGTTGGTGGGTTCGGCCCTCCACGCGGTCTTACCCGCGCTTCAGCCTGCCCATGGCTAGATCACTCCGCTTCGGGTCTAGAGCATGCGACTAAAAACGCCCTATTCAGACTCGCTTTCGCTACGGCTCCCCCACACGGGTTAACCTCGCCACATGCCACTAACTCGCAGGCTCATTCTTCAAAAGGCACGCCGTCACCCCGCAAGGCTCCGACGGATTGTAGGCGAACGGTTTCAGGTACTATTTCACTCCCCTCCCGGGGTACTTTTCACCATTCCCTCACGGTACTCGTCCGCTATCGGTCACCAGGAAGTATTTAGGCTTACCAGGTGGTCCTGGCAGATTCACGGCAGATTTCAGGAGTCCGCCGCTACTCGGGAACACCCACAGAAGACCAGCAGCTTTC
>NZ_JAMHIU010000053.1:0-7903 GCF_023896895.1 Micromonospora sp. CPM1 | reverse complement strand
ACAAGTCGACGCCACGGCACACCAACTGACAGCGGCCAGATCTTGCATGAGTCACCCATAGATCACCAACGTCGAACCCTACCGATACCAACCTCCCGGAACCGGCCCACCTATAGAAGCGTCGGCGCGGGGTGGGGCGGGGGCGCGGCAGGGCGGGGGCGGGCGGGGTCAGTTGCCGGTTCGGGGGCTGGTGTGCTGGAAGGCCACGGCCTGACCGGGCGGGACGAAGTCGCGTACCGGCTCGTCGCGCAGCGACCACGCGAGGATGCGGCCCACGGCGGCGATCTGCCGCTTCTGCACACCGCCGCCGACCGCGTCGCGGGGGTCGTCCGGGTTCGCGGCGATCGTCGCCACCGACAACTGCGGCGTGAACGCGACGACCGTCTCGGTGGCGTTCCGCTCCGAGCTTCCGGTCTTGCCCGCCACCGGCCGGCGCAGACCAGGGGCCAGTTCCTCGGCCGTGCCGCCGTCGCAGCGCCGGTACATGGACTGGTCGCCGACCGGGCAGCGGCTGGCGTCGGCCGCCGCGCGGGCGACCTCGGTGTCGAGCACCTGCCGGCAGTCGGTGTTCCCGGCGGCCACCTTCCGGCCGGCCGGATCGGTGATCGAGGTGACCGGCGTGGGCCGGCACCAGGTGCCCTCGGCGGCCACCGCGGCGTACGCGCCGGCCAGGTCCAGCGGCGTGGTGGCGGAGACGCCGAGCGTGAACGGTCCCCAGCTCTTGGCGCCCTCGCGGGCCATCTTCGCGTCGGCCGGTGCGCGGAACACGATGCCCAGCCGCTGGGCCATCTCGACCACCCGGTCCGCGCCGACGCGCTCGGTCAGCCACGCGAAGTACGTGTTCACCGACCGGCCGAACGCGTCCCACATGTCCCGGTCGCCGTCCATCCAGTAGGTGTTGGCGTTCGCCGGGCACCACCGGCCGCCGCAGCTCGCCGGGCCGGCGCCGACCGGGTACTGCGTCACGTAGACGGGCGGGGCGTCGAACTCCGTGTCCAGCGGCAGCCCCGACTCCAGCGCGGCCAGCAACGCGAACAGCTTGAACGTGGAGCCCGCCTGGTAGCCGGTGATGCCGCCACCGCCGGCCACCAGCTGGTTGACCGTGTTCGGGTAGTTCTGCTGCCCGTCCGGGTTTGCGGTCGTGCCGTAGGTGCGGTTCACCGCCATGGCCAGCACCCGGCCGGTGCCCGGCTGCACCACGGCGGTCGGCGCCGCCCGCGCGATCGTCTCCGGGTAGATCTCCCGCACCTGCTCGCTCGCCTTGGCCTGCACGTCCGGGTCGAGCGACGACACGATCTTCCAGCCGCCGCGGCGCAACGTCCGCTGCCGCTCGTCGACGTTCTCGCCGAACGCCGGCTGGGCGTTCCACCACTGGGTGAACCAGTCGCAGAAGAAGCCCCAGTCGTTGTGGTCGGCGGGCACGGCGGCGCAGTCGTTCGGCGTGGTGTTGGGCTCCAGCGCCAGTTCCGTGGCCTTCGCCGCCTCCGCGTCGGCCGCGTTCACCCGGCCGGTCTCCACCATCCGGTCCAGCACGTACGCCCGGCGTTGCAGCGCCGAGTCGGCCTCCCCGTTGATCGGGTCGTCGGCCGGGGACCGGACCAGCCCGGCGAGCAGCGCGGCCTGGGCCAGCGTGAGCCGGTCCGGCGTGGTGGAGAAGTAGCGCTTGCTGGCGGCGGCGATGCCGTACGCCCCGGCACCGAAGTACGCGATGTTCAGGTAGCGCCCGAGGATCTCGTCCTTGCCGACCTGCCGTTCCAGCGTCAGCGCGTACCGCATCTCGCGGATCTTACGTCCGACGGTGATCTCGGTGGCGGCGGCCCGCTGCTCCTCGGTCAGCCGGGGGTCACCGGCCAGCGCGTTGCGCACGTACTGCATGGTCAGCGTGGAGGCGCCCTGACGGGTGCCCTCGCGGCGGTTGGCCGTGAACGCCCGTGCCACGCCGCGCACGTCAACGCCGTGGTGCTCGTAGAAGCGCACGTCCTCGGCGGCCACGATCGCCTCGCGCATCACCGGTGCCACCTCGCCGACCGGCACGTCCACCCGGTCCTCGACGTAGAACGAGGTGATCAGCGTCCGCCCGTCGTTGGCGTACAGGTTGGAGCGCTGCGCCGGCTGCGGCGTCTTGAGCGCCTCCGGCAGCACCGTGTACGGCATCAGGTTCTTCACGCCCAGCCCGAAGACCAGCGCGGCCGGCAGCGCGGCGGCGGCCAGGGCCAGTCCGGCGAGCACGCCGGCGAGCACAACGGTGAACAGCTTGTCGAGATAGGCCCGGTTCATCAGCTCTCCCCGCAGGAGCCGGCCGTACGGACCCGTTCAGAATGACCGGATTGCTCGCTTTCGCCGACATCTTCCGCGAAATGCGCAGGAAGTTCGCGAGGAAGGATGAATCTCAGGGCAGCAGCGCGGCAGCCAGCGGCTGCACCGTCTCCTCGATCTCGTCCGCGACCCGGCTGAAGCACTGGTCGCCCCGGCCCCACGGGTCGTCCAGATCGTCGGTGGGCAGCGCGGAGGCGTTCTGCCGGGCCGCGTCGGCGGCCGCCACCAGCGCGACACCGCGCGCGAACACGGCGTCCGGCGTCGGCTCGGCCGGCGGCAGGGCGGACCGGTCCAGCCCGCCGAGCAGGCGGCCGAACTCACCGAGCACGAACGTGCGCGCGGCGGCGTCCGGCCGCAGCGCCACCACGTACTCCTGCTGGTCGGCGGTCGCGGTGAGCACCAGGTCGGCGGCGTCGATCAGGTCGGAGCGCAGCCGCCGGGCGGCGAACCCCTCGGTGTCGCCGCCGCGCGAGAGCACCTGCCGGGCGGCGGGCGGGTTCATCTCCTCGCCCGCGTGCCAGCCGCCGGTGCCGGCGCTGTGGCTGTGCACGAGCGCGTCCGACCCGGCCGGGTCGACGTCGAGGCGGGCCAACCGCTCCCGGACCGCGAGCAGCAGCAGCCGCTCGGCCATCGGCGACCGGCAGATGTTGCCCATGCAGACGTGCAGGACGGTGAAGGGCGGCACTCAGACCCCCCGCTCGTCGAGGATGTCCGGCACGACCTCCCGCAGCTTCGCCAGCGTCACAGCGCCCTCGCGCAGCACCCGCGGCACGTCGCCGGTCAGGTCGACGATGGTGCTCGGCACCGGGTCCACCGCCGGCCCGGCCTCCAGGTACGCCCGGACGCCGTAGCCGAGCTGGTCGCGTGCCTCCTCGGCGGTGAGCGCGGCGGGCTGGCCGATCTTGTTGGCCGACGCGACGGCCATCGGGCCCGTCTCCCGCAGCACCTCCAGCGCCACCGGGTGCAGCGGCATCCGCACCGCCACCGTGCCGCTGTTGTCGCCCAGGTCCCAGGCCAGGCTCGGCGAGTGCTCCACCACGATGGTCAGCGCACCGGGCCAGAACGCCTCGACCAGGTCGCGAGCCGCGCCGGGCAGCGAGAAGACCAGGCCGTCGAGCGTGTGCCGGGAACCGATGAGCACCGGGGGCGCCTGCCGGGCGCCACCCTTGGTGTCCGCCAGGGCCTTCACCGCGTACGGGGTGAAGGCGTCCGCCCCGATGCCGTAGACCGTGTCGGTCGGCAGGACGACGAGTTCACCGTTCTTGACCGCCTCGACGGCAGCGGCGATGCCGCGGTCCCGGTCGGCGGGCGACCGACAGTCGTAGAGCATCACGAGGAGTCAGTCTGCCACGCCGGGGCCGGGTCGGCGTGGGTGCCGTCCGCCCGCCGGGACGCGCTCGCAAAGCGGGGCCGCCCGGCCAGGTCCCGGTGTTCCGCGACCCGGTCGTAGCGGCCGTCGCCGCGCAGCAGCGCCGGCACCGCCGCCGCGTGCGTGTCGTCGTGCTCGATGCCGATCGCGCCGCCCGGGCGCAGCAGCACGGCGGCCCGGCCGACCACCGGCCGGATCACGTCCAGCCCGTCCGCGCCGCCGAACACCGCCTCGTCCGGGTCGTGCCCGGCCACCTCCGGCGGCACCGGCACCGACCTCGGCACGTACGGCGGGTTGCAGAGCAGCACGTCGACCCGTCCGGCCAGGTCGGCCAGCAGGTCCGGATCGGTCACGTCGGCGGCCACCACCTCGATCGGCCGGTCCCCGGCGGCGACCCGGCCGGCCGCGTTGCGCCGCAGCCACACCAGCGCGGCCGGGGACCGTTCCACCGCCACCACCCGGGCCGCCGGCACCTCCTGCGCGACCGCGAGGGCGATCGCGCCGGAACCGCTGCACAGGTCGACCACGAGCGGCGCGGCGTACTCCCGGGCCCGCTCGATCCCCCAGCCGGCCAGCAGTTCCGTTTCCGGCCGGGGCACGAACACGCCCGGCCCGACGGCCAGCTCCAGGTGCCGGAAACCAGCCGAGCCGAGCAGGTGCTGCAACGGCTCGCGCGTCACCCGCCGCCCGACCAGCGCGTCCAAGCGGTCGCGCTGCGCCGGGGTGAAGCCGTCGGCGAGCGCCAGCCGGCCACGCGGCACTTCCAGGACGTACGCGGCGAGCTGCTCGGCCTCGGCGCGGGGCGCCTCGACGCCGGCCGCCGCGAGCGCGCGCGCCACCCGGTTGATCACCAGCGAGGGGCGTTCGCGTTCTGTCCCTTCGGACGGGTGTTGCGGGAGTGCGGTCACGCAATAATCATGAGGCGTCGCGGCCCACCTCACGAGCGGGTGCGTCCGGGCGCACACCGCAGGGAGGTCGCGAGTGGGCTGGCTCGACCAGGTCGAGGACCAGGTTGACGCTCTCCGCCGCGCTCGGTCACTGCAGGAGGCCAGCCGGTCCGCGGAGGCGTGCGCCCTGCTCGACCGCGTCATCCGCACCACCGACGACCCGTACGCGCGCGCCGACGCGCTGGTGCAACGCCTGTCCGCGCTGATCAATCTCGGCCGCACCGCCGAGTTCACCCGCGCCGTCGAGGACGCCTCCGCCGCCGTACGCGACCTGACCGAGCCCTACCTGCACGGGCACCTCAACGCGCTGGCCGCGCTCGCCGCCCACCACCAGGGCGCGCTGGACAGGTGCGTGATGCACCTGGTCCGGGCCGCCCGCGCGCTCAGCGCCGACGACACCCCCGACCGGGACACCGCCTGGGGCTGGCACGACCTGGCGATGGCGTACTCGTACCTCAGCTTCCACGGCCACGCGCTGGGCGCGATCGAACGGGCCCGGGAGGTCGGGCTCAGCGTCGGCATCCCCGAGGAGACGTTCGCCGCCCCGGGGATCCGGCTGCGCAACGCGGTCGCGCTCGACCACAACGGCGACAGCGACGGGTGCCTGCGGGTGCTGCGCGACGTCGCCGGTGACCTGGCCCGGTTCCTGCGGGGCGGAGGCGCCGGCAACCTGCGCCCGAGCAGCCTGGCCGCGTACGGCTACGCCGCCGCCCGCCGGGCCGCGCTCGGCGACCGGGTGGAGTCCGCCGGGGACGCCGACCCGAACCGGCTGCTCGGTCACGGCGGGGACAGCGCCCGCGCCCGCGACCTGCGCCAGCTCGGTCAGGTCTGCCTCGCGGTGGCCGCCGGCCGCCCGATCGAGGCGGTCACCCGGCTGGACTCGCTGCGGGTCTCCGACGAGACGCTCGGCGCGGCCGAGGCGCCCCGGCTGCGCAGCGTCGCCCTGGCCCGGGCCGGTGACCACGCCGGGGCGCACCGGGCCGACCGGCACGCGTTCCGGCTGGCGGCGCGGCGCAGCGACCGGCTGCGGGACGTCTACATCGACGGCATCGCCGCCCGGATCGACCACGAGGAGATGCGCCGCGAGGCGGCCCGGTACGAGGGCGAGGCGCTCACCGACCCGCTCACCGGCCTGCCCAACCGGCGCCGGCTGGAGCGCTACCTGGGCGCCGTGGTGTCCCGGGGCGAGCGGGTGGTGATCGGCGTCTGCGACCTCGACGGGTTCAAGGCGGTGAACACCCGGCACGGCCACCACTCCGGCGACCTGGTGCTGCAACGGGTCGCCGGGGTGATCAACCGGGTGATGCGGCGGGGCGACTTCGTGGCCCGCTACGGCGGCGACGAGTTCGTCGTGGTGCTGCCCGACACCGTCATGCCGGAGGCCGTCGAGGTGGCCCGCCGGATCGAGGCGGCCGTCCGCACCGAGGACTGGGAGTCCCTCGTGCCGGGCACGCCGGTCGGGGTGACGATCGGCTTCGCCGAGGTCGACGGCAGCACCACTGTGAGTGTCCGGGAGGCACTGGGCGCCGCGTTCGAGCTGGCCGACCGGGAGATGCTGCGCGCCAAGGCACGGTTGCGGGCGAGCTGAGGCCGTACCCCCGGGGTTGCCTTCGCGGATCCCCCTGCGAGCCGTGCGGGCGGCGCGGCCTTCGCGCGGGGCCGCGCCGGGTCAGCGGCGGGACAGCTCGGTCTCGCCGGCCAGCCGGGCCGCGCGGTCCGCCTCGGCCAGCGCGTCGAGCACCCCGTCCAGCTCGCCGGCCAGCGCCAGGTCGAGGTTGTACGCGGTGTAGCCGATGCGGTGGTCGGTGATCCGGTTCTGCGGGAAGTTGTAGGTGCGGATCCGCTCGGACCGGTCCACGGTGCGGACCTGCGCCTTGCGGGCGTCCGACGCCGCGGCGTCCGCCTGCTCCTGGGCGGCGGCGAGCAGCCGGGCGCGCAGGATGCGCATGGCCTGCTCCCGGTTCTGCAGCTGCGACTTCTCGTTCTGGCAGGAGACCACGATGCCGGTCGGCACGTGCGTGATCCGGACCGCCGAGTCGGTCGTGTTCACCGACTGCCCACCGGGGCCGGACGAGCGGAACACGTCGATGCGCAGCTCGTTCGGGTCGATGGTGACGTCGACGTCCTCCGCCTCGGGCAGCACCAGCACGCCGGCGGCGCTGGTGTGGATCCGGCCCTGCGACTCGGTGACCGGGACGCGCTGCACCCGGTGCACGCCGCCCTCCCACTTGAGCCGGGACCAGACGCCGTTGCCGCCCTCCGGGACGCCCTTGCTCTTGATCGCCAGCGAGACGTCCTTGACGCCACCCAGGTCGGAGTCCTGCGCGTCGATCACCTCGGTGACCCAGCCGTGCCGCTCGGCGTACCGGGTGTACATCCGCAGCAGGTCGCCCGCGAACAGCGCGGACTCCTCGCCGCCCTCGCCGGCCTTGATCTCGACGATCACGTCCTTGGCGTCGTGCGGGTCGCGCGGGATGAGCAGTTCCGCGAGCCGTTCCTCCAGCGCCGGCAGGGACGCGGCGATGCTGTCCGCCTCGGCGGCGAACGTCGCGTCCTCGGCGGCCAGCTCCCGGGCGGCGGTCAGGTCGGCGCGGGCCTGCTCCAGCTCGCCGGCCGCCTTGTGCAGCGGGACCAGTTCGGCGTACCGACGGCCGACCCGCCGGGCGGTGCCCTGGTCGGCGTGGATGGCCGGGTCGGCCAGCCGCCGCTCCAGCTCGGCGTACTCGTCGAGGAGGGCGGCCAGGCGCTCACTGCTCATGCTGCGGATGCTCCTTGGATGTGGAACCGGCACAAACGGACGAACGCCCGTGCCCGGCAGGAGCCGGACACGGGCGTCGTCGACGGAGCTACTTGGCCTTCTTGGCCTGAACCTTGGCGTACTTCTGCTGGAACTTCGCGACCCGGCCGGCGGTGTCCAGCACGCGCTGCTTACCGGTGTAGAACGGGTGGCAGGCGCTGCAGGTCTCGACGCTGATGGCGCCGCCCTTGGCGGTGCTGCGGGTCGTGAACGTGTTGCCGCAGGAGCAGCGGACCTCGGTGGTCGCGTACTCCGGGTGGATGTTGGGCTTCATGTCGCCTCGGTCCTTTCGTCGGTGGTCGCCGGGTCGCCGTCAGTGCTCCCCGTCGTCACGACGGGCTCGGGCGTGAACCGGAACCGGTGGCCGATTGACCAGTCTGCCACGGGCGTCTTCCACCCGGCACAGGAGGTCCGTCACCCCCAACACCGGCCCACCCGTAAGCATTCCCACCCCCACCCCACCCACTCCCCCAC
>NZ_JAMHIU010000052.1:0-10463 GCF_023896895.1 Micromonospora sp. CPM1 | reverse complement strand
GCCTTTGCAAGGCAGGGGTTAGGGGTTCGAGTCCCCTGGGCTCCACCACATCATCTGGCCAGGTCACGGCCTGTTTTCCTTTTCCGTTGACGCTCCCTCGGATTGAGGGTCATCTCTGGTCGTCAGCGGATCGTCAGCAAAGCCGCCGAAGACCTTGCGCACTGACTCGTGGAAGTCTGCCGGGGTGTGCGTGTAGCGGTTTAGCGTGGTGGATGCCTGCTCATGGCCCATCACCGCCTGGACGATGTTGACCGGAACTCCGCTGGACACCAACCACGTCGCGTAGCAGTGCCGTAGATCGTGGAACCGCAGGCCGCCGGCCGCCTTGGTTGCCACGCAGTCGGATGCTTCCCGCTCGGTCGGGAACTCCGCTGACCACTGCGCGCCGTCGCGGTCGGACCAGGTGGCCCGGAACCTTGACGGGGCGACCTCGGTGACCTGGCCGAGGAGCCCGGCACGGACAAGCGACGGCCGCCAAATTTGGCGACGGAAGTTGCTGCGCAACATCGAGCCGCCCTCGTAGTTGGTGAAGACCCTGTCGTCGGGACTGTGCGCGACCAGCTCGCGATGGCGTTGGAGCGTCTGTTCCAGAAACGGAGCCAGGGGCACGCTCCGCCGACTCTTGGCTGACTTCGGGTACGGCTTGTCGAACAGGTGACCGTCGACCTCGATGACGACCCGCTCGACAACCAGAGTCGACGAGGTGAGATCGACGCATCCCCACCGCAGGCCCAGGCACTCACCCCATCGCAGACCAGCGCCGGCCGCAGCAGCGACCAGAGCGCGATGCCACTCAGGCACCGCAGGCAGGAGACGATCCGTTACCTCTGATTGGGAGATGGTCTGCACTCCGCCAGCCCGCTTCCGCTGGGCCGGGAGGCGGACACCCTCGCAGGGGTTGAACGCGATCAGACGGCTCCGGACAGCCGAGCCCAGGATGGAGGAGAACAGGCTGAAACACGAGGCGACGGTGGCGGGTGCAACCTGCTTACCCAGTTGGGTCACCCACTCCTGCACGGCGAGGTGATCGATCTTCCCGAGCTGCCAACCGCCCCAATACGGCAGCAGCCGCGCTCGCAGTCGAGAGGACCAGGCCGCGAGGGTGGTCGCCTCTACTGACCGAGACGACAGCCAGCGGTCCGCGTAGGTGCTGAACTTGGTTCGGCCGGCGCTCGGGTCAACGTAGGAGCCGCGCGACACTGATGCCTCAGTTTCAGCGAGAAAGGCCGACGCCTCTCGCTTGGTACGGAAGGTCTTGGCCTTCTGCCGCCCGGTGGCGTCGCGCCAGTTCGCCCGGTAGGTGCCAGCGGGAGTCTTGACGATGTGCCCCATCAGCGCCGCCCACCATCGGTGCCGGTTGCAGCGGACTCGGTGGCCGCGTCAAGCCAGGCGTGAAAGCGGGTGCGAGGGATGACCCAGCGACCGCCGAGGCGGGTAGCGGGGATAGTCCCATCCCGCACGAGGGCATAGGTGCTCCCGAGAGACAGACCAAGCAGCTTGGCGACCTCGCGGACGGTGTAGGTGACCGGCTCGACGATGGTCGCGCCGTTGCGAGGGACGAGCCGGACGACTGGGCTCGGCCGGGCGGTGGTGCTCATTCAGTGACCTCCTCAGGTCGTGTCAGGCGGCGACCGGCACGGTGCCGGCCGGGGTGGTGCCGAGTTCGTGGGCGAGTTCTTCGCGGCCGGTGGCGTGTCGCTCACGGGCGAGGGCGGCGGCGGTGTTGGCGAGCAGGGCGTCTCCGGTGGTGTGCCAGCCGACGCCGGCGAAGGTGAGGGTGCCGACGATGAGGGTGGTGTCGTCGAGGTGGTCGACGGCGTGGATGGGTTCCCCGGCGCCCTGGTCGTGGTCCTCGCTGCGGCGGTACGTGACGCGCGTGTCGCGCAGCAGTTGGAAGGTCACCGAGTAGCGGCGGGCTTTCGTGAGGAAGTGGCCGCCGAAGCCGAGCATGTGCGCCCACCGCCGCAGCCGGGCGTACGGGTTGGCGTTGGCCGGTTTCGCCGGTTGGTCGTCAAGGACGGCTTGACGGGTGGCGACGCAGACGGGGCAGGCCGGGTAGCGGGTGTGGGTGCCGCAGTCGGGGCACTCCCACGGGGCGACGAAGCCGGGCCGGGGTCGGCGGTCCCGGGGCCGCTGGGACAGCGGGACGGGTGTGTCGGTGGGGCGGCCGAGTCGCCAGCAGGCGTCGATGAGGCGGGCGGTGTGGTCGCCGTCGGGGTCGGCGTAGTCGCCGATGGTGTCGGCGGTGAGCCTGACGGATCGGTGCCCGGTTACCTCGGTGCTCTTGGTGGCGTACTTGGCAAGGTATCCGGCGACCATGCTGTCGGTGACCTCACCACGGCCGGTCAGCGAGATGGGCCGGATCTCGGCTTGGTCGCCCCAGGCGATGGGCCAGCCCTGCGGCCGGTCGGGGTGGCCGGGGGTGGTGAATGCGACCTGTTCGGCGGCGGCGTGGAGCGCGTCGACGAGGTCGGCGGCGGTGAACCCTGCGGGTGGGGGGACGACGGCGGTCGGGTCGGTGGGGTCGACGCCGTCCAGGCGCACCAGGGCGTGGAAGTGCACGGCTCCGCGCGCCTGGAACTCGGCGGCTTTGCCGTGGGAGAGCCGGACCGGCGAGACGGAGCGCGTCTTGCCGGACGGGGTGACGACCTGGACGCGGGGGATGCCGCGGCTGCGGGCAAGCTTGGCGAGCCATCGTTCGGCGGCTTGCTTGGTGCGGTGCCACAGCTCCCCGGAGAACAGGTTCCAGACGACCTGGTGGTCGTGGTCGTAGCAGTCCAGGCACAGCGGCTGACCGAGTACAGCGTCGCCGGGCTCGTGTCTGGCCCAGCAGACAGCGGGTCGGCCGTGCTCGCACAGACCGGTGTCGCGGCGGGCGTGGCAGGGGTCGGGCCGGCAGTCGCAGCGGCGGCGGTCGGCGCAGGTGTGCCCCTTGACCACCCGGGCGTGAACCGGCCCGAACGACGGAGCGGTGAAGGTGGGGAACACGGCGGGGTGCCGGGCCACGGTGTCGGGGACGCCTTTGCCGCCGACGAGTCCGGCGCGCAGGAGTTGGTAGGCGTCGCGCTGGTAGACGCTCGCGCAGGCGGGGCAGACGGTGGCGCGGCGGTTGCCGCACGCTTTGTAGATGGCGGCGTCGGGCATGGCGTCGGTGTGCCGCTGGTCGAGGACGCGGCCGGTGCCGGGTTCGACGGTGAGGAGCTGCCCGGCAAGTCGGATGGGTCGGGTGCAGCCGGCGGCGGCGCGGACGTGGTCGAGCCAGCCGAAGTAGTCGGGTCGGGTGGCGCGTTGGAAGGCGGATCCGGCGGCGGTGTAGGCATAGACGGGGGTGGTGGTGTCGGCGTTCGAGCCCACACCCCGGGCCAGAGCGGTCCGGGGTGTGAGGTCCAGCGTCGATGCCATCAGGCGGCCACCTCGTGGGGCCGGGTGCGGTCGGGGCCGTGGTGGCCCATGAAGACCTCGGAGATACGTCGGGTGGTGACGATGAGCCGACAGGCTCCGCACTGGCGGTCGGCCGGTTCGTGCCGGTGGCACGCGATGGTGGTGGTCACCTGGCCGCAGCGGATGGTGACCGGGGTCCGGCAGGGGCCGCCGGGGATGACGTGGATGACGGTGCGTCGGGTGTCGTAGGGGTGCGGCTCGTCCGGGTAGGCCGGACAGGTGTGGGTGATGTGTTCGATGTCGACGACGTGGATGGTCATCGGGCACCACCGGCGACGGGGGTGCCGTTGACGGCGGTGGTGTGTCCGCCGAGGGTGTGCAGCAGTTCCCGGGCGATGTCCGAGGTGACCGACAGCAGGTCCGCGAGTTCGTCGATGGTGATGGGGCGGCCGGTGCTCTGTTCGTGGCGGCCGATGACGAAGCGGGCGGTGGGGATGAGGTGCGCGGGCACCTCGGGTCGGGTGATCGGCACCGGGTTGACGGGTGCCTCGACGACGGCCGGGACTGCCGGCAGGGTGTCGACGGCTGGCGGGGTGTCGACGGTCGGCGGCTCGTCCACGAGCTGGCCGGCAACGTCGTTGGTGTCGGCATCGTCGGTGGTGGTTTTGACCGGGGCGAGGACGAGTTTGACCAGGGCCATGAAAGCCAGGGCGGGGACGGCGGACAGGAGCCAGCCGGAGGGGCCAACTTGGCCGACGGCGACGCCGAGCTGCGCGGCGAGGGAGAAGCCGGCGAAGGCGATCAGGAGGACCAGGGGGTAGCCGATCGGGCCGCCGTGGCGCTTACGACGGCGGATGACGAGCAGGCAGGCCACGGGGACGAGTTCGGAGATGACGGCGTTGGCCCAGCCGAACCAGCCGGAGGTGCCTTCCGGGCTGTTGGCCATGGTCCAGTCGTGGACGTGGGTGAAGGAGGCCGCCCCGGCGGCGAGGCCGACGAAAATGACGATGAGGACCAGGACGCCGCCTTCCAGGCGGGCGGGCCAGGCAGCCGGCGCGTTAGTGGTGGGCATGGGGAGTCACCTCCGGTGCCGGGATGCTGTCGAGGGGGATGAGGTCGACCACGCCGGAGCAGTGGGCGCACATGATCGGGGCCAGGCCCTGGGCGGCGAGTTGGTTGCGGAAGCAGGGCAGGCAGGTGAAGTCGGCGGGGAAGAGTCCGTCGCCTTCGCAGAGGGCGCAGCGGCCGAGGCAGACGGGGCAGGGCGTGTAGACCGGGCCGAGGATGTCGTGGACGCCAGCGGGCGAGTTGCCCTCGATGCACCACAGGCACGGGTCGGACAGGTTGAAGGTCATCGGTCGCCTCCGTGGCAGTCGAGGCAGCAGCCGTAGCGGCGGGGGATGTAGTAGGGCTTGGTCTGGCCGCAGTGGCGGCAGGTGCGGCGAGCCCGAAGGGCTTTGGCGATAGCGGCCCGCTGGGCCGGGGTCGCAACCCGTTTGGGTGCGGCGAGGTCGAGGCGGTAGAGGTAGGCGACGCGCTTACCGCGACGCCACAGGATCTGCGCGACCGCGTGATGCCCGCCCGGTCGGAGTCCGGCGGCGCGGAGCTGGCGGCGGGTGGCCAGGCCGTCTGGGGCGAGCCGGTAGGGATAGGTGGGGAATTCCTCGGCGGGGTTGGCCGGGTCGTAGGTGTAGGTGGTCATGACTGGTCTCCCCAGCGCTGCTGGGCGGCCTGCTTGGAGATGCCGAGCCGGGTGCCGATCTCGGCCCAGGAGTAGCCGAAGGCCCGCAGGCCGACGACGGCTTCGCCGATGGCGTCGTCGAGGTTGGCCGACAGTGCGACGAGGTCGCGGAGGGCTTCCACGTCACCGGCGGCGACGCGGCGGCCGTGGGCGCGGATGATGCGCCGGGCGAACGCGGCGAACGCGTCGTTCTCGACGACGTCACGCCGCTTGCGGCGGGAGGGAGTGCGCGTCAAGGACGCCTTGACGGTGAACATCAGTTCCCGCCTCCCTGGTTGTGGAGGCGGTCCCACTCGTCGGCAGCCGCGTCGAGAGCGGTGATGACCTGCTCGGCGGTGCGGGCCGGGTCGTCGTTCCAGGAGTAGGGAGAGGTGTGCTCGTCGAGCAGGTAGCCGTCCTCGTCGATGTGGAAGACCGGGGCGTGGTCGTCGAGGTAGTCGACGAACGCGGCCATGGCCGCGAGGTAATCGGCGAGCGCGCTCGGGTCGAGCTGGGAGAAGTGCTCGACGCGGTGTCCGGCGGTGGCGATGCCGATGGCCCCGGCGGCGCAGGCCGGCGGGGTGAGGATGTCGGTGGTGGGGGCGTAGTAGGTGCCCTGGTGCCAGCCGTGCCGGCGCAGGTAGAGGGCAGCGCACCGGAGCAGGTCAGCGGGTGTGACCCGGACTCCGGTGGCAGGGTTTTGGGTAGCCTTCATGGCAGCCACGTCCTTTCGGGGCTGTTGGTGGAGGTCGGCAGGACCAGCACTGCTGCCAGGCGATGTCCTGGTCCTGTCGGCCGCTTATCGGGTGGTGCGCAGCCGCAGGTAGCGGCGTTGGCGGGTGTCGTCGCCGCCCATCGATCGCGGGGCGGACAGGTAGACGAGTCGGCCGCTGGCCGAGGCGACCTGGACCATGGCGGCGATGTCCTCGGGACGGCCGACGATCCACAGTTCCGTGTACTGCGCGGCCCGCTGGCTGTTGGCCTTGGCGTAGGTGCGTTCCCGGGTGGTCATGCCGCCACCCCGAAGTCGACGCGGGTGAGGTCCGGAACCTGGTCCGGTAACCGGCGGGGACGGCGGATCCAAGCGGCGTAGTCCGCGATGCCCGCGATCTGGTCATCGGTCAGATAGGCGACCTTGATGCGGCGCGGGACGCCGCCTTCGGCGATGAGGTAGGCCGCGCCCTGGTTGGTGGGGGCGATGTCGGTGGCCGTGTAGCCCTGCTCGGCCCAGCCGTGGCCGAGAACAATGTTCGAGCTGTTCGGGGTGGTGCAGCGGAACGCGGCCCGGTAGCCGAACAGGTCCCGCAGCGAGGTGGGGATGATGTCGAACGACGGCCGCTGCGTCGCGGCCACGACCGGGATACCGGCGGCACGGCCCCGGGCGACCAGGTCACGCAGGAGAGCCACGAACTCTTCCTGCTCCTGCTTGCTGCCGACGGTGGCGGAGTAGAAGGCGATCTCGTCGACCAGGACCGTGATGACCGACAAGCCGTCGTCGGCGGTCACCTTGCGGCGCCCGTGGGCGCGCAGCCAGGCGTAGCGGTTGTTCATCACCAGTTGCAGCCGCTTGAGGACGGTCAGGGCCTCGGTGATGTCCGGGCCGATGAACGCATCAGCGGAGTCTTCCCACTGGCCCAGCTCGACGAGCTTGCCGTCGAGCAGCACGAGCCGGGAGTCGACGCTGAGCGCGGCGTGGGCCGCGATGCAGTTGAGCAGCCCGGACTTTCCGCCGCCGGGCTCACCACCGGCGAGAAGGTTGCGGTAGGCGAGGGTGATGTAGACGGGCTGGCCGAACTCGTCGATCCCGATGAAGATCGGGTCGAACATCGACAGGCCAGGACCCACCGGCACCGCAGCAGCGGGGGCGGGAATCGCGGTCATCGGTGCCCTCCTTGGGCGGTTGGTGGACGCGAGGAACCACACGAACGAGCCGCAGGGCTCCTCGCGTCCCAGGTGAAATGGGGGTCAGATCCAGTCGGAAACGTCGTCCTCGGGCGTCGAGGACGAAGCCGCGGGCTTGCTGCCGTTGGCCGTCGTGGTGGTGGCCGGCTTCTTGCTGCCGGGTTTGCCCTGTGCTGGGAGGGTGATCGTCGGGACGTCGACGTCCGGCAGGTCCAGGGCGGTCGGCACCGTCAGCGGTGCCTGCTCGACCGTCGGGGCGTCCGGGTCGATCACGTCGACCAGCGGCGAACCCACAGTGGCGGTCAGCACCTCGCGGCGCTTGATGTCGAACCGCAGATACGCGGCGGTCCGCTCCGAGGCGCGCTCGATGAGCACGGTGGAGGCGTGACAGGTCACGGCGATCTTGTCGAGGCGGCCTTCCAGGTCCTTGGCCGATAGGCCAGGACGCAGGTACACCCAGACCCGCTCACCGACCGGCGTGGGACGAGCCCACAGGATCAGCGGCAGCGAACCGGACTGGTTGGCGATGATGAACTGCGAGAAGCACACCCGCAGCCGATGCCTCACCACGAGACACCACGCCCAGGCGATCACCTGGCGGCGGCAGACCGGCACGGCGGCCGGGACACCGACGACCAGGGCGACCACGAGCAGCGTCACCACGGCCGGGGTGTGGTCGGCGAGCTGCACCCAGAAGGTGAGCACGGCGACCGCGAGCACGATCTCGATCGCCCACCACCACAGCAGCCGTAGCACCGGCCAGATCCGGACCAGCACCCACGCGATCCCACCGACCGGCACGCCGACGAGCGCGCCGAGGAACAGAGCCAGGATCGGGTGCATGTAGGACGCGGCCACCACAGCCGACAGAAGACCGACGATGACCGCCGACAGGACGAACGCCAGCCGGGCGTTACGGGCCGAGGAACGGTGAACCCGGGCCTCAATGACCGTCACCGTTCCGGTTGACTTCCCGCCGAAGGAACGGCGAGGGCTAGACTTGGACACGACGAGTCCTCCCAAGTGCCAGTTGGGATCGGATGAGTTGACGGCACCGGGGTCGGCAGATGTAGGAGTCAGTACCGACCCCGGGCCAATTTCCTTCTTGCCGCCACCTGTCGTGACGACCGGACCGGGAACGTAGGAGTCAGGAACACTCCCGGAACCGCATGGGGTTGGATCAGCGGACCATCAGGCCGCTTCGTAAGCCACGGACACCTGTGGCTCACACAGCACGACGTGCGAAGAGACCTACTTGGCCGGAGAACCAGTCTTCGGCTTCAGGGACACCGCCCGGAACGCGACGCCGTTACGCCCGTTGGTCGCCCACGGAATGGCCTCCAACTGCTCGACGGCGAGGAAGTCGCCCACCTTCACGTTCGGCTTCTCACCCGCCGTCGTGATGGTGATGACCTCCCCGCCCGTCTCGTCGAGCACGAAGACCTGGGTGGACCACATGGGCCGGCCCGTGTTCTTCTCGGACTTCTGGTTGCCGTTCTGGTCGTTCTTCGGCTCCGGGTCCTTCGACGCCGTCACCTGCTTGCTCGTGGTGTCCACGTACAGCTTCAAGGCCGTCTCCTGTCCGTTGGGGCACCGCTCGTCGGTGCACTCCGTCGTCATCATGTCTTCATGAAGACGTGCAGACAACGTACGACCGGTCGTCCGATCGCGTCAAGACTTCATGAAGACCTAAACTGGATTCAGGCGTGAAGGAGTGTGAAGAATGGCCAAGTGGGAGCGAATCGCCGCAGAGTGGCGCGAAAAGATTCATTCAGGTGAGGTCACGCCTGGAACGAAGCTGCCGAACGAGCAGCAGATGAAAGCCGACTATGAAGTGAGCTTGCCCGTCGTCCGACAGGCGCTCGACACGCTTGAGGCAGAAGGCCTGGTCGATCGACGTCACGGCCGAGGAACCTTCGTCCGCGCGCCCCGACAGCGAGTACGGCGATCCCCCGAGCGGTATCAGTGGGAGAAGGATCGAGCCCGACTGCCCGAGTCTCAGCGACGCCGCACAGGCGCAACCGAGCGAGACACCGGACTGACCATGCAAGACCTTGACTTCTCAGCTGAGTACCGGACGGTTCCGGCGAGCGCTGAACTGGCTCGAATCTTCGGAGTTCCGGTCGGCGCAAAGATGCTTGAGCGCGTCTACCGAACCAGTTCCCGTAAGGAGCGGGTGCCGCTCAGCCTGAACACGTCCTACATGGTCTATGACGTGGTCGCCGAGAACCCGGCGCTGCTCGACGACAACAACGAGCCGTGGCCGGGTGGTACTCAGAACCAGCTATTCACCATCGGAATCGAGCTAGACCGGATCGTAGACGAGATCACGGCCCGGCCGCCCTCGGCAGACGAAGCTGAAGCCTTGAAGCTGCCCCCAGGCGTCTCAGTGCTCGTTCTTCGCAAGGTCTCCGTGGACACCAAGGACTGCGTCGTGGAGGTCTCGAACGTCGTACTCCCTGGCGACCGGACCGAGTTCGTTTACACAACGAAGCTTGCGCGGTGGTCCGAGTGAAGATCTCCCTGATCACGCCAGTCCACGCCCCGAGCATTCCCTATCTGGCAGACGCCTACGAATCACTCCGCTCGCAAGAGTTGCCGGATGGGTGGGCGTGGGAGTGGTTGGTCCAGGAGGACGGACGGACCGGCAAAGTTGCTGCCGCCCTTCCCGATGACCCACGCATCCTCAGCGGAACAGGAAAGCCCGGTGGTCCAGGGACCGCCCGCAACATGGCTATGGCACGCAGCGGCGGAGATCTGCTGCGAGTCCTGGACGCAGACGACCAGCTCGCTCCCGGCGCCCTTGCGCGTGAGATCGAGATACTCAGCAGACGGCCCGACGTCGGCTGGACGACGTGCAGCGTGCTCGACCTGATGCCCGACGGATCAACGGTCGGCTGGCAACACGCCGACCCACCGGGCGGCATCCTGCACCAGGGCGAGGTACTGAACTACTTCCGCAGTAAGGGATACCGGCTTCCGGTCCACCCAGCCACGCTGTGTATCCGACGTGATCTCGCCCTCGCCCTTGGCGGCTGGATGGCACTGCCGGGCGGGGAAGACACTGGGCTGTTGATCGCCGCGTCAGTCGTGACCGACGGCTACTTCATCTCGGAGCCAGGGCTGTTGTACCGGAAGCACCCGGACCAGATCACGGCTCAGAGCGACTGGAGTGCGAACGAAGAGTGGCAGCTCCGCATGCAGCTCATCGAGTCACGAGCCACCGCCTTGCAATCATCGTTCCCCGGTACTCGCGCCTAACCCGCAAGCCGCTCTGCCGTCACCGCCGGCTCAGCGCAATACGAACACCTGTGTAGGTGGCCGTCGATACTCAACCGGAGCACGCCATTCCCAGTGGCCAGGCCGGTTATCCCCGTCGGCTTGTGGTCGATCGCAGGGGCATTGCCACGTGTCCACGTCATCGATCTCAGCAGGCGGCCAGAATCGGAACAGCACATAC
>NZ_JAMHIU010000051.1:0-11417 GCF_023896895.1 Micromonospora sp. CPM1 | reverse complement strand
GGGTGGGGGAGGGCGGGGGAGGAGAGGGTCAGCGGAGGGGGCGGTGGAGGATGGCGGGGCGGGAGCCGGTGGGGCGGGGGCGGCCGGGGCGTACGCCCAGCGGCCGGGTGAAGGCCCACGGGTGCACGCGGCGGCGGGGCCGCGCCGGCTCGGTACCGCCGGTGTGGCGGGCAGCGTCGTCCCTGGACATGGTCAAACCCCCGCTCTGGCGCACACGCGCCTTCGCCAGGGACAACGAGTCCGGTGCCGGGGAGGTCGCTGTCGGCCACCCGTCCGGGTCACCGGACCCGCCGTGACCAGGGAGGACGCTCGGCATCGGGGAGACCGCCGCGGCAGCTCCGGCCGGGTGCCGGGAGGTCAGCGGCCCCGGCGGGGCAGCGGGAGATGGCCGGGGAACAGGTCGGCGCCGAGCGTCACCCCGGCCGCCCGTAACGCGGCGATCAGCGCGTTCTGCACCAGGTAGGAGTCGGGAAGCTGCCAGCGGGCCTGCTCCGGGGCGACCGCCCAGCGCACCGTCCCCTCGGGCAGCCGGGTCGGCGGGGCGGGGATCCACGAGCCGGGTCCGTGGCGTACCACGTGGAAGCAGTGCTCCAGCTCGGGCCGCAGCGGGTCGCCGGGGCGGACCAGGAACATCCAGCGGCCGGTCGGAGTGACGAGCGCGGGTCCGCGTACGCCGAAGCCGGCGGGATGGGTGGCGACCGCGTCCAGGACCTGCCGGCCCAGGTGGGCGGCGACCTCGAGGACGTCGAAGGCGCGGCCGGTGGGCAGCAGGATGCCGTGCGGGCGGCTGCGCCACCAGGTGGCCACCCGGGCCGGGTCGGCGCTGGCGGCGTGCTCCCAGTCCTCCAGGGCCGGGTGGCAGCCCACCGTGGGACAGCCGGCCCGGCCGCAGACGAAGCGGCTGTTGGCCAGGCAGGCGCCGGGGGTGACCGGCCAGCCGTGCAGCGCGTACCGCACCGCGATCCGGCGCAGCCGGACACGTTCCAGCGGTGACAGGTGTGCGACGCGCGGTCGGACGTTCCTCCACATGTCTGCCGTCCCCCTCTGGTCCCGCCGGGACCGTCCGTCAGCCGGACCGTCCACGGGCCGAAACCGTCCACAAGCCACACGTCGAAAGCCGTCACTGCCGTAACCCACACTCGTTGAGGTGACTAACGGTCGGTGCAACTTGCACGAAAACTACGAGAACTGGCTGGACGGTGGACGCACAACCTGTGCGATCGGCGCGAGCCTGAGGGACGTGGGGGGACCGGCCGGCGCCGTGAGGGGGAGGGAGCGGGAATGGACGAACTGCCCATAGGCCGGCGGGTGGCGTACTGGCGGAGCCGCCGCAAGATGTCCCAGCAGGTCTTCGCCGACCGGCTCGGCAAGTCCAAGAGCTGGGTGGACAAGGTGGAGCGCGGCGTCCGCCGGCTGGACAAGTTCTCCGTGCTCTACGAGATCGCCGACATCCTCCAGATCGACGTGCAGCTGCTGCACGGCAAGGACCCGGAACGGCGTGCCGACGCGCTCAACTGCATCGACCAGGTCGAGGTGGAGGAGATCCGCACCGCCCTGGAGCGGTACGACTCGATGAGCGCCTACTTCGACGCGGCGCCCTGCCCCCCGCCGCTGGCCGACATGCGCAAGGCCGTGAACCACGCCTGGCTCACCTACCAGTACGGCCGGTACGGCATGCTCACCCGCGCGCTGCCCAAGCTGCTGCGCGACGCCCAGGCGGCGGACGCCGGCTACGCCGCCGACGACCAGGTACGCGAGGCCGCCCACCTGCTCGGGCAGGTCTACCAGATCGCCTCGTCGGTGCTGCGCAAGCTCGGCGAGTGCGACCTCGCCTGGCTCGCCGCCGACCGGTCGATGGCGGTGGCCCAGCGGGCCGACGACCCGCTGCTGGCCGGCATCGCCACCACGCGGGTCTGCAACGCGCTCGTCGCGATGGGCCGCCCCCGCCCCGCGCTGGAGCTGAACGTCCGCATCGCGGGCCGGCTCGCGCCCGGCGGCGACAACGACGTCCGGCCGGAGCGGCTCTCGGTGTACGGCATGCTGCTGCTCCAGGGCGCGATGGCGGCCGCCCGGATCGGCGACTCGGCGACTGTGGACGACCTGCTCGCCGGTGCCGACGAGGCGGCCAAGCTGCTCGGCGGCGACCACAACCACTACTGGACCTCCTTCGGCCCGACCAACCTGGAGCTGCACCGCGCGGCGGCGGCGGTCGAGCTGGGCGACGGCGGCCGGGCGGTGGAGACCCACATGCGGCTGGCCGAGCCCGCGTTCAACGCGCTGCTGCCGGAGCGGCGCGCGCACCACCTGCTCGACCTGGCCCGGGGCTACTCCCAGATCGGTGACGTCGCCAACGCCGGCGACATGCTGCTGCGCGGCGACCGGCTCGCGCCCTCCGAGATCCGGTGCCGGCCGATAGCGCACGAATTGATGTCCGAGATTCTCCGTCGCACACGTGGTGCGCCGCCTCCGCCGATCGCGGAGTTGGCTGAGCACATGGGAGTCGGAGTATGAGCGGTCCGGAGACCGCCAACGGGCACCGGCGGGTGCTCTACGTCATCGCCTGCGGTTCGCCGCTGGCCCGTCACGTCGGCCGGCTGGTCGACCTCGCCCAGCGGGAGGGCTGGACGGTCTGCGTGGTCACCACCCCGGACGGCGCGAAGTTCGTCGACCGGACGGAGCTGGCCCGGCAGACCGGTCACCCGGTTCGTACGCACTACAAGAACCCGGGTGACCCGGACGTGCTGCCCCCGGCCGACGCCATGCTGGTGTGCCCGGCCACCGTCAACACGATCAACAAATGGGCGGTCGGCATCACCGACACCCTGGCGCTCGGTCTGCTGATCGAGGGGCAGGGGATGGGGGTGCCGATCGCCGCCGTGCCGTACACGAACGAGGCGATGGCCGCGCACCCGGCGTTCCGGGCCAGCCTGGACCGGCTCGGGCAGTGGGGCGTCCGGGTGGTCTTCGGCGACCACGTCGTACGCCTGCACCCGCCCGGCACGGGGGAGCGGCGCGCGGACGCCTTCCCCTGGGACGCCGGCCTGGCCGCCCTGCGCGGCGCGGACCGGCCGGTCGCCCCGGTCGGCTGACCCGCGATGGGAACGGCCCTCGGCGGACGCCGGGGGCCTCGCCCGGCGGCGGTCGGCGTGTACCGGCCCGGACGCCGGTAAGCTGGCCGCCCGTGAGCACAACCGTCGCCGACGTCGTGGCCGCCCTGGACCGTCGTTATCCGCCCGCCTGGGCCGAGGAGTGGGATCGCGTCGGCCTGGTGCTGGGCGAGCCCGACCATCCGGTACGCCGGGTCGCCTGCGTGGTGGACGTGGTCCCGGAGACCGTGGACGAGGCGCTCGACGCCGGCGCGGACATGATCGTCGCGCACCACCCGCTGCTGCTGCGCGGCGTCTCCTCGGTGGCCGCCACCACGTACAAGGGCCGGATCGTGCACCGGTTGATCAAGGCGGATGTCGCGCTGCACGTGGCGCACACCAACGCCGACGTGGCCGACCCGGGGGTGTCCGACGCGCTCGCCGCCCGGTTCGGGCTGACCGGGCTGCGCCCGCTGCACCCGCCCCGCCCCGGCTCGCCCGCCGCCGGTCCCGGCCGGGGCATCGGCCGCATCGGCGAGCTGCCCACCCCGATGACGCTCGCCGAGCTGACCCGGCTGGCCGCCGCCGTGCTCCCGGTCACCGCCTGGGGAGTTCGCGCCGCCGGGGATCCCGGGCGTATGGTTCGTACCCTCGCCGTCAGCGGCGGCTCGGGGGACGGCTTCCTCGCCGAGGCGACCGCGGCCGGGGTGGACGCATTCCTCACCGCGGACCTGCGCCACCACCCGGCCGGGGAACACCTCGCCGCCGGTGGCCCGGCGCTGCTGGACGCCGCCCACTGGGCGACGGAGCGACCCTGGCTGGACGACCTGGCCGCCTACCTGGCCGCCGAGCTGGACGTCGAGACCGTGGTGTCCGACCTGGACACCGACCCGTGGACCGTGCACGCCGCCGCGCCCCGGCCGGACGACAAGGAGCCCCGACGTGAAGGCTGACCCGAAGGTGCAGCGCCGCCTGCTCGACCTCCAGGCGATCGACACCGCGCTGGCCCAGCTCGCGCACCGCCGCCGCACCCTGCCGGAGCGCGCCGAGCTGGAGGCGCTGGCGCGTGAGCTGTCCGCGCTGGAGGACGAGCGGGTCCGCGCCCAGGTGGCGGTCGACGACCTGGACCGCGACATCGCGCGGATCGAGAAGGACGTCGACCAGGTGCGGGCGCGCAAGAGCAAGGACGAGGCCCGGCTGGCCTCGGGCAGCGGCCCGGCCCGGGAGCTGGAGGCGATCCAGCACGAGCTGGTGTCGCTGAACCGCCGGCAGAGCGACCTGGAGGACGCCGAGCTGGAGCTGATGGAGCAGCGGGAGACCGCGCAGGGCGTGCTCGACGGCGTCGAGAGCCGGATCGCCGAGGCCCGCGAGCGCCGCGCCGCGACCGAGCAGCGCCGCGACGAGACCCTGGCGGAGATCGCCAAGGAGGAGGAGTTCAAGCGCACGGCCCGCCAGCCGCTCGCCGGTGACCTCCCGGCGGACCTGATCGGCCTCTACGACAAGATCCGCGAGGACACCGGCATGGGCGCCGCGCTGCTCACCGGGGGCCGCTGCGGCGGCTGCCGGCTGGAGATGTCCGGCGCCGACCTGGCGCGCATCCGCAAGGCCGACCCGGACGACGTGGTCCGCTGCGAGGAGTGCCGGCGGATCATGGTTCGGACCAACGAGTCGGGACTGTAGCCGCCGTGGCGGTGCGCGCGGTCGTGATCGAGGCCGACGGCGGCTCCCGGGGCAACCCCGGTCCGGCCGGCTACGGCGCCGTGGTCCGGGATCCGGAGACCGGCGAGGTGCTGGCCGAGCGGTCGGAGTCGATCGGTACGGCGACGAACAACGTGGCCGAGTACCGGGGCCTGATCGCGGGACTGGAGGCCGCCGCCGAGCTGGGCGCGGCCGAGGTCGAGGCGCGGATGGACTCCAAGCTGGTGGTCGAGCAGATGTGCGGCCGCTGGCAGATCAAGCACCCCGGACTGCGTCCGCTCGCCGCCCAGGCGGCCGGGCTGGTCAGCCGCTTCACCGCCGTACGGTTCACCTGGGTGCCCCGGGAGCGCAACCGGCACGCCGACGCCCTGGCCAACGCGGCCATGGACGCCGCCGCGTCCGGTGCGGCACCGGCGGCCGCCCCCGCGAAGGCCGCGGCGCGGGAGGCGACGGTCGTGCGGGCCACCGGCACCGACCCGGCCACCACGCCCGCCTCCTGGGAGCCGCGCCCGACCGAGGAGGCCACCCGGCTGGTCCTGGTGCGGCACGGCGAGACCGAACGCACCGTGCAGAAGCGCTACTCCGGCCGGGGCGACGTGCCGCTCACCGAGCGCGGCCGGGCCCAGGCCCGGGCCACCGCCGCGCGGGTGGCCGCGCTGGCGCCGTCCGTCGCCGCCGTCGTCAGTTCCCCGCTGTCCCGGTGTACGGCCACCGCCGAGGCGGTCGCCGCGCAGGTCGGCAACCCGCCGGTACGCACCGACGACGACCTGATCGAGTGCGACTTCGGGGTGTGGGAGGGGCACACGTTCGCCGAGGTACGCGAGGGCTGGGCGGCCGAGCTGGACGCCTGGCTCGCCTCCACCCGGGTCGCGCCGCCGAAGGGCGAGTCGTTCGTGACAGTCGCCGAGCGGACCGGGCGGGCGGTCGACCGGCTGCGGTCGGCGTACCCGGGGGAGACGGTCGTAGTGGTCTCCCACGTCTCGCCGATCAAGCTGGTGCTGCGCGACGCGCTCGCCGCCGGCGACGCGTTCCTGCACCGGCTCTACCTGGACACGGCGGGCATCTCGGTGCTGGACCTGTACCCGGACGGCGGCGTCGCGGTCCGCTCGGTCAACGACACCTCGCACCTCACGGACGTCTGACGGCCGCTCGGCGCATGCCGGCGGCCGCTCGGCGCATCGACATCACCCGATCGGACGTGACCCCCGTCACAGGGTCGTAGCCTCCGGCCGTCACATGGCCCGCTACGAATGCCCGGAGGGGTGTCACATGTCCGCACCGGAACCGGAGGCGCTCGACACGGCGCGATCCAGGGCGAAGGACAAGAGTCCCTGGAACTGGTTGCTCTTCATCCCGATCGTGGTGCCGCTGATCCCGGCACTGTTCAACGCCGACTCGCCCCGGCTGTTCGGGTTCCCGCGTTTCTACTGGCTGCAACTTGCCTGGATCCTGCTGGGCGTCGGCACCACCACGCTCGTCTACCAGATGACGAAGACGAAGAAGCGGGGTGACCGCTGATGTGGCGGGACCACCTCACCGAGATCATCGTCTTCACACTGCTGTTCCTGCTGGTCAGCGCCATGGGATTCGTGGCGGCCCGGTGGCGCAGACCGACCGACATGGCCCACCTGGACGAGTGGGGTCTGGGCGGTCGCAGCTTCGGCGGCTGGATCACCTGGTTCCTGGTCGGCGGTGACCTCTACACCGCGTACACGTTCGTGGCGGTCCCGGCGCTGATCTTCGGGGCCGGCGCGGCGGGCTTCTTCGCCGTGCCGTACACGATCGTCATCTACCCGCTGGTGTTCCTTGTGCTGTGCCGGCTCTGGTCGGTCTCGCACCGGCACGGGTTCGTCACCCCGGCCGACTTCGTCCGCAACCGGTTCGGCTCGCCGATCCTGGCGCTGCTGGTCGCGATCACCGGCATCGTCGCCACCATGCCGTACATCGCGCTGCAACTGGTCGGCATCGAGGCGGTGCTCAAGACCATGGGCGTGACCGGGGACAGCGCGCTGGCCCGGCACCTGCCGATCATCATCGCGTTCGCCATCCTGGCCGCGTACACCTATCAGTCCGGGCTGCGCGCGCCGGCGCTGATCGCGTTCGTCAAGGACTCGCTGATCTACATCGTGATCCTGGTCGCGGTGATCTGGCTGCCGTACAAGCTCGGCGGCTGGGGCGCCATCTTCGACGCCGCCGACGCGAAGTTCCAGGCGTCACCCGCGCCCGGCGACGGCATCCTGCTCAACCAGAACAACCAGATCCAGTACGTGACGCTGGCGTTCGGCTCGGCGCTGGCGCTGTTCCTCTACCCGCACAGCATCACCGGCGTGCTGGCCAGCCGGAACCGCGACGTGATCAAGCGGAACATGTCCGCGCTGCCCGCGTACAGCCTGCTACTCGGGTTGATCGCGCTGCTCGGCTACATGGCCATCGCGGCGAACGTGAAGCCGCTGCCCGGTGCGAAGGAGGGCACGACCGACGGCAACACTGTGGTGCCGCTGCTGTTCGACCAGCAGTTCCCGGACTGGTTCGCCGGGGTCGCGTACGCGGCCATCGGCATCGGCGCGCTGGTCCCGGCGGCGATCATGTCGATCGCGGCGGCGAACCTGTTCACCCGCAACGTCTACAAGGAGTACCTGAAGCGGGACGCCACCCCGGCGCAGGAGGCGAACGTCTCGAAGATCACCTCGCTGGTGGTGAAGGTCGGCGCGGTGGCCTGCATCGTCTTCCTCGACCCGCAGTTCTCCATCGACCTCCAGCTCATCGGCGGCGTGATCATCCTCCAGACGCTGCCGGCGGTGGCGCTGGGCCTCTACACCCGCTGGTTCCACAGGGGTGCGCTGATCGCCGGCTGGGCGGCCGGCATGGGCCTCGGCATGTGGATGCTCTACCAGATCGGCAACCCGGCGACCGGGAAGAAGCACTTCGCCGGGTCGGCGTTCCCGCTGGAGAAGTTCGGCTTCGACACGCCGAAGACCATCTACGTGGGCATCGTGGCGGTGCTGGTGAACCTGGTGGTGGCCGCGCTGCTCACGCTGGTGCTGCGCGCCGCGAAGGTGGCCGACGGACCGGACGGCACCACGCCGGACGACTACTTCGCCGACGAGGGCGACCCGCGCGTCACGCCCGGCGCCGACCGCGACGCGGACTCCGCGCGCGAGCCGGTGGCGTAGGGGAGGTGGGCCCCCGTCCGCCGGGCGGGGGCCCGCAGGCCGCCTCAGCGGCGGCGGTTGCGCGCGTCGAGCGCCTCGTTGAGGCGGTGCAACATGTCCGCCAGTGTCTCCCGGTCCGCCTCGGGCCAGGCGGCGAGGATGTCGCCGTACAGCCGGGTGCGGGCCGCCCGGACGGCGGCCATCCGCTGGAGCCCGGCCGCCGTCGCGGAGATCACCGTGCCGCGCCCGTCGGCCGGGTCGGGGGTACGGGAGATCAGCCCGTCGCGCTGGAGCGCGGAGACCTGCCGGGTGACGGTGGAGCCGTCCAGGTTCAGCCGCGCGGCCAGCGCCGAGACGTTCTGCGGGCCGGCGGCGTCGAGGTGCCGCAGGATCACGTACGCGGCGCGGTCGAGCAGCCGGTGCTCCATCGTGCCGGTGCCCCGGCGGGTGGCCTCGCCCAGGCGCATCAGCAGCGCGACCTCGGTTTCGATCCGGCCGAGGGTGACCTCGGCGGCGTGGACGTCCTCGCTCATAGCTGTATGATACAAGAAAAATACCTGTACGATACAGCTATATGGGAGGTTGCGGAGTGGATCGCCGATCCGAGCCCAACCGCAGTGCCATCTACGCCACCACGCTCGTCGCGTTCCTCGCCATCGCCGGCATCGCCGTGGTCGACCCGATCCTGCCCGCCATCGGCGAGGCCATCGGCGTCACCGCCTGGCAGGTCGAGCTGCTCTTCACCGCGTACATCGCGGTCATGGCCGTCGGCATGATCCCGGCGACGCTCGCCAGCGGGCGGTTCGGTTTCAAGCCGGTGCTCGTCACCGGCGTCTCGGTGGTCGGCCTGGCTGCCATCCTCGCCTCGTTCAGCAACGACATCGTGCAGCTCTCCGTGCTGCGCGGCGTCTGGGGCCTGGGCAACGCGATGTTCTTCGCCACCGCCATGGTGGTCCTGGTGAACCTGGCCAACGACAGGGAATGGGTGGTCGGCCTGTTCGAGACCGCACTCGGGCTCGGCTTCGCGGTCGGCCCGCTGATCGGCGGCCTGCTCGGCGAGGTGAGCTGGCGGCTGCCGTTCTTCGTCTGCGGTGTGTTCATGGTGCTGGCGCTCGGCGTCGCCGCCCGCAAGCTGCGCGAACCCGCCCACAAGCAACCACCGGTACGCGTCGGCCAGATCTTCGCCACCTACCGCAGGCCCGCGTTCGTGACGCTCTGCGTGGTCACCGCCGCGTACAACTTCGTCTTCTTCGTGGTGCTCGGCTACACGCCGCTGTTCCTGCGCCTCGACGTCATCCCGCTGGGCCTGGCGTTCACCGGCTGGGGCCTCGGCCTGGCCGCCGGCATCCTCCTCATCGGGCACCGGCTGGCCCACCGCATCGGCGCCGTGCAGACCGTCGGCGTCGCCCTGCTCGGCCTGCTGGTCTGCATGGTCCTGTTCGCCACCTCCACCGGCATCGCCATGTCGCTCGTCGTCCTGGTCGTCGCCGGCCTGTTCATGGGCCTCGCCAACGCCAACCTGACCGACCTGGCGCTCGGGCTCGGCTCCGCCGACCGGCGCGTCGCCACCGGCGCGTTCAACCTGGTCCGCTGGGGCGCCGCCGCGCCCGCGCCGATCATCTCCGGCAAGCTCGCCGAACACAGCCTGGCGCTGCCGTTCTGGGTCGGCTTCGGGGTGCTCGCCGCCGGTGTGCTCGCCTACCTCGCGTTCGGCCACCTGATGGCGGCCGGCTACGGCGAACGGGTCATCTGGAACCGCGCCGCCCGCCGCGCCGAACACGCACCGGAGGAGCCGGTGGGGGAGGCGTACTGACCGGGACTGACTCTGGCCCCGGCCCTCCGGCCTGCCGGCGTCAGGTCAGCGCCCGCCACAGCAGGTAGAACCCGATGGCCGTGCCGAACACCACGATCACCGTCTTCAGCACCACCTGCGGAAGCCGGCGGGCCAGCCGCGCGCCCGCGTACCCGCCGAACAGGGTGGCCGGCGCGACCACCGCGACGGCCGCCCAGTTCACCGGGCCGAACAGCGCGAACACCACGAGCGTGGTCAGCCCCACCACTGCGGAGAGCAGGTTCTTCACCGCCGACACCCGGGCCAGCGTCGCGTCCAGCACCAGCGCCAACCCGGCCACCAGCATCACCCCGAGGGCCGCGCCGAAGTAGCCGCCGTACACGGTGCCGACCGCGACCATGGTCTGCACCGTGACGGTACGGCGGCGCGCGCCCAGCCGCTCCGGATGGCCGACCAGCCGGCGCAGCGGCCCCTGGAACGCCAGTACGGCGGTCGCGCCGAGCACGAGGAACGGCACCACCAGCTCGAACGCCCGAGCCGGGGTGGCCAGCAGCAGCGCGCACCCGGCGATCGTGCCGAGCACGGCGGTGGGCAGCAGCGACCACAGCTCCCGCCCGCGCGGCAGGTCCACCCGGCTGCCCGCCACGCTCGCCACGTACCCGGGAAAGACCGACACGGAGTTCGAGACGTTCGCCGCCACCGGCGGCAGGCCGGTGGCGATCATGGCCGGGAACGTGATCAGCGAGCCACCGCCGGCCACCGCGTTGACGGTGCCCGCGGCGAGGCCGGCGGCGACCAGGAGCGCGGCGTCGGAGAGATCCATGGTCCCCCGAGGCTAGTCGGTCCGGGTCCCGGGCCGCGTAGTGGCCGGGCGGGCTGGTGGGGCCGGCGGGCTTGTGGGCCGGCGGGCTTGTGGGCCGGCCGGTTCCGCGCCAGCTCGGGGAAGTGGCTGTATCGAGGGCCGGTTGATGCCGCCACCTCCCCGAAATGGCGGGCGCGCCCTGGCGGGCCGGGGTGGAAATGGGCGCGGCGGGTGCGTCGTTAGGATGAGGGCGCGACGGACGAGTCGACCGGGCGGTCGCGTCGACGGGCTCCGGCCCGTCGCCGAGGAACGTCCGGACTCCACAGGGCAGGGTGGTTGCTAACGGCAACCCGGGGTGACCCGCGGGACAGTGCCACAGAAAACAGACCGCCGGCCCGCAACGGGACGGTAAGGGTGAAACGGTGGGGTAAGAGCCCACCAGCACCCCGGGTGACCGGGGTGGCTCGGTAAACCCCACCCGGAGCAAGGCCAAGAAAGGGCCGTCACCGCAAGATGACGACCCGCGCAGACGCCTGAGGGCTGCCCGCCCGATGTCTGCGGGTAGGCCGCTGGAGCCTGCCGGCAACGGCAGGCCGAGATGGATGGCCGCCGCCGGTGCGCCTACGGGCGCGCCGGTCACAGAATCCGGCGTACAGGTCGACTCGTCCGTCGCCCACCAGCTCAGAGCCCTGATCAAGGCTCTGAGCTGGCCGTTTATCTGGTGCCATTGGTTGACCTTGGTCATTGTTGGGTGGCGGTTGACGGCCTGGCCACGGCCTGAGACGGCCTGGCCACGGCCTGAGACGGCCTGGCCACGGCCTGAGACGGCCTGGCCACGGCCTGAGACGGCCTGGCCACGGCCTGAGACGGCCTGGCCACGGCCTGAG
>NZ_JAMHIU010000067.1:0-488 GCF_023896895.1 Micromonospora sp. CPM1 | reverse complement strand
ACGGGGCAATTCCTCTGCGCCGATCGGGCTGGACTTGCTGCTGCATGCTGGTCGCCCCTACCGCTTCGCCATCGAGCAGATGCATCCGGATCGCACGGAGCCCGTTGCGGAGTATGTGCTGTTCCGATTCTGGCCGCCTGCTGAGATCGATGACGTGGACACGTGGCAATGCCCCTGCGATCGACCACAAGCCGACGGGGATAACCGGCCTGGCCACTGGGAATGGCGTGCTCCGGTTATTGCGCTGAGCCGGCGGTGACGGCAGAGCGGCTTGCGGGTTAGGCGCGAGTACCGGGGAACGATGATTGCAAGGCGGTGGCTCGTGACTCGATGAGCTGCATGCGGAGCTGCCACTCTTCGTTCGCGCAACACCTCCTGGAGGTTCCGAAGCGCCAGCGGGTCGAACACTTCGACCTGTCGAGCTTGTTCACGCCTCGTCGGTCGCCTACGCGTCATGCCGGGAGGATAGCGGCTTGTGATCAAAGGAG
>NZ_JAMHIU010000066.1:0-504 GCF_023896895.1 Micromonospora sp. CPM1 | reverse complement strand
CTCCCGGCATGACGCGTAGGCGACCGACGAGGCGTGAACAAGCTCGACAGGTCGAAGTGTTCGACCCGCTGGCGCTTCGGAACCTCCAGGAGGTGTTGCGCGAGCGACTGGAGCGGGCCGAACTTGAAGAGTGGCAGCTCCGCATGCAGCTCATCGAGTCACGAGCCACCGCCTTGCAATCATCGTTCCCCGGTACTCGCGCCTAACCCGCAAGCCGCTCTGCCGTCACCGCCGGCTCAGCGCAATACGAACCAGCGTCGAAACTTGCGTCAAGGTCCGCTTGACGTGGCAGGCCCGGCCGGCCCGCTCGTCAGCAGGAAGGTCGATGGTGGTGTGAACAACCCAGGCTGTGGACGATGGGCCAGCGTGAACCTGGAAACCGGAGCACGCCATTCCCAGTGGCCAGGCCGGTTATCCCCGTCGGCTTGTGGTCGATCGCAGGGGCATTGCCACGTGTCCACGTCATCGATCTCAGCAGGCGGCCAGAATCGGAACAGCACATAC
>NZ_JAMHIU010000065.1:0-508 GCF_023896895.1 Micromonospora sp. CPM1 | reverse complement strand
GCTGTGGACGATGGGCCAGCGTGAACCTGGAAAGTTGCAGGGCTGGGTGGCTGGGGGACGTCTCCTTTGATCACAAGCCGCTATCCTCCCGGCATGACGCGTAGGCGACCGACGAGGCGTGAACAAGAACGAAGAGTGGCAGCTCCGCATGCAGCTCATCGAGTCACGAGCCACCGCCTTGCAATCATCGTTCCCCGGTACTCGCGCCTAACCCGCAAGCCGCTCTGCCGTCACCGCCGGCTCAGCGCAATACCCCCCCCCCCCCCCCCCCCCCCCCCCCCCCCCCCCCCCCCCCCCCCCCCCCCCCCCCCCCCCCCCCCCCCCCCCCCCCCCCCCCCCCCCCCCCCCCCCCCCCCCCCCCCCCCCCCCCCCCCCCCCCCACCCCCCCCCCCCCCCCCCCCCCCCCCCCCCCCCCCCCCCCCCCCCCCCCCCCCCCCCCCCCCCCCCCCCCCCCCCCCCCCCCCCCCCCCCCCCCCCCCCCCCCCCCCCCCCCCCCCCCCCCCCCCCC
>NZ_JAMHIU010000050.1:0-13561 GCF_023896895.1 Micromonospora sp. CPM1 | reverse complement strand
GCCTCAAAGACCGCGACCTCGGCCGCGTCCCCGCAGCAACCAAGACCAACGACTGAACATCAACAAACCAGCGAAGGGGTCAAAATTCGGCCGGAACAGAGGGGTCAAAGTTCAGCCGGCGTTGACACTGCTCTGCGGCAGACGTACCCGGATCGGTTGTGGAAGAGGTAGGGGTGACTTGCGCTGCGGGCGGCGTACCGGGATCGGCTGCCGAGGGATCGGCGGCCGGACGCGGGCGCGGGGCCGGCGCTGCAGCGTCGGCCGGCGTCGGCGGCTGGAAGACGACTGTGGGCGCCGACCGGCGCGGACGCCGGGGCGCCGGTGTGTCGCTCGTCGCGTTCTCCACGGTGGGATCCGGCGTCGGTGGGTTGAACGTCGGTCGTGGGGAGCGGCTCCGCCGGGCCTTGGCTGCGGGCTCGCGACGGGGCGGATCGCTCGGCGGCTGCTCCTGCATATCGATGGAGCGTAGCCGTGGACGTGAGCTGGCACACGACGGAAACGCGGTGGCGGGGGCCGGTCCCGGTATCCGCTTTGCCCCGGGCGGGTGCGGGCCTGTATCCTCGGGCGCGGTGACCTCGGGGTCACCAGGGAGACTTCGCCTAGTCTGGTCTATGGCGCCGCACTGCTAATGCGGTTGGGGTCTTAAAGCCCCTCCCGGGTTCGAATCCCGGAGTCTCCGCGCGAAAGCCGGTTGTGTAGACTGGCCGAGCACCAGGCGCCCGTAGCTCAACGGATAGAGCATCTGACTACGGATCAGAAGGTTAGGGGTTCGAGTCCCTTCGGGCGCACAGACAGCCCCCTAGCAGGCCCAACGGCCGCTAGGGGGCTTCTTGCTGTCTAGCCATTCCTGCGAATACCTCCTCGTTCCGCGAGTTGTACGCGTCGTCCCTCGGCGGACGATCGGATGATCGCGTCCAGGAGTCGGTGACGTGTGACGGCGTGGGCGAAATCCGGGGCGGTCGTGGTGCCGTTGACGAGATCGTTCCGGATCGCCGCGTATGTGTGCGCCAGGTTGTGGATCGGTGTTCCGGCCAGCTGGGCATAGTCGTCGTGGCCATCGGGCAGTGTCAACGGCGACAGTGGGGCGCGGCCTCGTGCGCCGCGCACCGTAACGGGCCCGAGGTGGGGATATCCGCTCGCGGAGGTGACTTCGAGAGTTCCCTCGGTGCCGTCGATGAGCAGGGAGAACCAAGGTCCGGACAGAGTTGCTCCACGGTGATGGGCGGAGAGGATCGCTCCGTCGGGTAGCCGGCCGGAGACGGCGATCTGGTCCTCGGCGGTCATCGGGACCGTCTGTCCGGTGCGGCCGAGCGCAACGATCGGGCGCCGGGTCGCCGTCGAGGCGACCACGTCCTGCAGCTCGCCGACGACCATCGACACCGTGTCGATGGCATTTCCGAACGCAATGGTGAGCATCGTGGCGCCGAGCGTGCGATCGAGGGTGTATCGCATGCGCTCGGAGACCGGGTTGCCCCACTCGACCGAAGAGGCCAGCACCGTCGCGGACAGCACGTTCCCGACGTACCCGTCGGCGACGAGGCCGGCCAGCCAGCGGAAGGTGGGCGAGGAGCGCCCATGAAGCCCGATGAAGGTACGCGTGTCGCGGGCGGCGCCTTCCATCTCCTCGGCTTCGGCCAGGTCGATGGCGAAGGGCCATTCGCTGAGCACCGGCACTCCCGCCCGCAGCGCGGGCAACACCAGTTCGCGGTGGTGGGGCACTTTGACCGCGACGACCACAAGGTCGACGTTCTCGTCCTTCACGAGTTGGTCGACCGAGGCGTAGCCGGGCACCCCGAACGCGGCGCCGGCAGCAGCGGCCGACGCGGGGGAACTCGTCGCGAGGGCGGTGAGTTCCACGCCGTCGACTGCCGACAACGCGGGCAGGTGGGCCCCGGCCGCCCATCCGCCGGACGTGCTGAGCCCTACGATCCCGACGCCGAGCGGGCGTCTCCCGGGTTTTCCCATCACGTTTCGTCGCCCTTTCGCGTGCTTGCGCCGTGCCGGGTGGTCACGTCGGCCAGGCGAGCAGTGCCGTGTCGACGATCTCGTCGAGCGTGTCGGGCCCGAGGCCGTTCGCGGCCTGGACGGCGATGCCGAATCCCGTCGTCATGACGTATCGGGCGAGGCGTCCGGGGTCGGCGTGGCGCGGGAGGTCGCCCTCCTCGACGGCGCGCCGGAAGCGCGCCTCGAGCTGGTCGCCGGCGTCGATGCGCCAGTTGACCAGTACGTCGTGCGCGGGGCGGCTCTGTTCGCTCAGCGCCAGCGCACCCTGCACGGACAGACATCCCGCGGGGCGGCCGGGCGACGTCGTCGTGCGGACGGCTCCCCGCAGGAATGTCTCGGCCACCGCGCGGGCGGTGGGCTCCCGCAGGGCGCGGGTCACGTAGGAGGCCGGCCCTTCGGCGTAACGCTGCACGGCCTTGCGGAAGAGCTGCTCCTTGTTGCCGAAGGCGGCGTACATGCTCGACTTGGTGATCCCCATCGCGCCGGTCAGGTCCGTGAGGCTGGTGCCGTCGTACCCCCGCGCCCAGAACACCTGCATGGCCCGCTCCAGTGCCTCGTCGATGTCGAACTCCCGGGGGCGGCCGAACGCGGTGCTCTGGGATCCACTCATGTCGGCATCCTCCTCGATTCGGGGTCGGCAGGGTCGGCGGACCGCCATGGCCAGCTGGTTCTCTCCTCACAGCCGACTTTACTCCCGATCGGTCCAGATGTGCTAGCGTTCTGTACCGACCGGAACTTAAAGCGGTCGGGCCTACTACAGGAAGAGGAACACCGCGATGAGAACCATCTCGCTCGGCGGACTGGAGACCTCCCGCATCGGTCTGGGTGCCATGGGTATGTCGGCCTTCTACACCGGCGCCGGCCAGCGCGACGACCAGTCCATCCGCACCATCCAGCGGGCCCTGGACCTCGGCGTCACGCACATCGACACCGCCGAGGCGTACGGCCCTTACGTCAACGAGGAACTGGTCGGCCGCGCCATCAAGGGACGCCGGGACGAGGTGGTGCTCGCGACCAAGTTCGGTCACCTCTCGTACACCGGCCGCCCGGGCAACGACAGCACCCCGGCCAACGTCCGGCTCGCAGTGGAAGGATCGCTGCGCCGCCTCGGCACCGACCACCTGGACCTCTACTACCAGCACCGGGGCGATGGAGTCACGCCGATCGAGGAGACCGTCGCCGCGCTGGCGGAGCTGGTGGCCGAGGGCAAGATCCGTCACATCGGACTGTCGGAGGCCGGCCCCGCGACGATCCAGCGGGCGCATGCCGTTCACCCGATCGCCGCGGTGCAGTCCGAGTACTCGCTGTGGGTCCGCGACCCCGAGGCCGAGGTGCTGCCGGTCCTGCGCGAGCTGGGCGTGGGTTTCGTCCCGTACGCCCCGCTGGGCCGCGGCTTCCTCACCGGCGGCATCCGCACCCTGGACGACCTCGACGCCGACGACTGGCGCCGTACCAACCCCCGCTTCGCCGGCGGCAACCTCGAACGCAACATGCGCATCGTCGACGAGGTCCGCGCCGTCGCCGCCGAGGCCGAGGCCACGCCCGCGCAGGTCGCCCTCGCCTGGCTGCTCGCCCAAGGCAACGACATCGCCCCCATCCCCGGCACCACGCGCATCGACCGGCTCGAGGAAAACGCCGCCGCCGACCGCATCACTCTCACCGACAACCAGATCACCCGACTGCGGAACCTGACACCGGCCACCGGCGACCGCTACGACCAGGCCAACATGGCCGCCCTCAACCACTGAGCCGGTCGCCATCCCCGGTCGTCCCCGAAAGGCGCCGCACAGCCTTTGAAGGACATCACATGACCACCCGTCATATGGCATCGAACGATGTCTCGACCGCCAGCGGCCTGGCGTCCTGGGCCGGCGTCGGCTCTCTGAGTCTCGGCATATTCGCGTTCATCATTGCCGAATTCCTGCCCGCAAGCCTGCTTCCGGGTATCGCCGACGGCCTGAACGTGTCCACCGGCGCGGCCGGGCAGGCCGTCAGTGCGACCGCCTTCGCCGCCGTAGCCTCGGCCCTGTTTCTCTCCGTGGTGCTCCCGCGGAGGGGGACCTGTCGACGTGGCACCTCGGGTTCTTCCAGAAGGACTTCGCTCAGGACCTGGTCCGTGGACACGAGCGCGATCTGGTCAAGGGGTTCGTCGAGCAGTACCTGGCAGTGGACGGGGCTTTTGACGACCGCGACTACGAGTTCTACGCCCGGTACCTCCGCGAGCCCGGCCGGTTCAAGGCGTGGATGAACATGTACCAAGCCCTCCACACGGACATTGCCCAGAACGAGAAGTTCCGCGAGGCGGGACTGCTCCAGATGCCCATCCTGGCCGTCGGAGGCGAAGAAGCCCTCAGCACCGCCGTGGGCATCCAGTGGCAGGGCTACGCCGCCAATGTCGAGACTCAGGTCATGGCTGACACCGGTCACTGGCTCACCGAGGAACGACCGCAGGAGCTCACCAGGATGCTCCTCACGTTCCTGCGCTGACGACGGGGAACACGGACACCCCCTGACCGCCAGGGCGTGCGCGGTCCTCGAACCCGCGCGCCCTGGTGCTCGACGCGGCCGGGCGCGTATTTCCGGAAAACTTCCGGAAAATCATTGACGTGTTCGAAACGCCGCTGCAATACTCCGAGCGCCGGCAACATCCATCTCTGTCGATTTACGCCGTGCGTCGTCAGGTGGTACCCGTCCCGAGGAGGACCTGCGCATGTACGCCAGCACCGGCGGCTCCCGCCGCCCGTCCGCCCCCCGAACATCGCGTCTCACCCGGTTGGCCGTGCTCGCCTCCACCGTGGCGCTGAGTGCCGCCGGTCTCGCGGTCGCCGCCACTCCGTCCAGCGCCGCCACCTGCAACGGGTACGTCGGCCTCACCTTCGACGACGGGCCGACCGGCAGCACCGGCGCACTGCTGTCCGTGCTGCGTGCCAACGGCGTACGGGCGACCATGTTCAACGTCGGGCAGAACGTGCAGAGCAACCAGTCCGCCGCGCGGGCCCAGGTCGACGCGGGCATGTGGGTGGCCAACCACAGTTGGAACCACGCGCACATGACCTCGATGAGCCAGAGCCAGATGCAGTCGGACCTCTCCCAGACCAACTCGGCGATCCAGGCGGCGACCGGCGTCCGGCCGCAGTTGTTCCGCCCGCCCTACGGGGAGACCAACTCGACCCTCCAGTCGGTCGCCACGTCGCTCGGCCTGCGCCAGGTGATCTGGGACGTCGACTCCCAGGACTGGAACGGCGCCAGCGTCAGCCAGATCGTCTCCAACGCCAGCCGCCTCCAGGCCGGCCAGGTGATCCTGATGCACGACGGCATTCAGAACACCCGCGACGTGATTCCCCAGATCATGGCCAACCTGAGCAGCCGCAACCTCTGTCCGGGCATGATCTCACCGAGCACCGGCCGAGCGGTGGCCCCGGACGGCACTGCGCCGCCGACCACTCCGCCGCCGACCACTCCGCCTCCCACCAGCGGGTGCACGGCGACGGCGACCACCCCCAACGTCTGGGGTGACCGGTACAACACCTCGGTGACGGTTCAGGGAGCCAGCAACTGGACCGTGGTCGTGGCTCTGACCCCGCCGCAGCGGGTCTCCACCACCTGGAACGGCTCCCCCAGTTGGGACAGCACCGGTTACGTGATGACGATGCGGTCCAACGGCAGCGGCAACACCTTCGGCTTCACCACGATGATGAACGGCAACAGCAGCGCCAGAGCCCAGATCCGTTCCTGCACCGCGGGCTGATCCCGGTGGCCCTCCCAGGTCACCGAGAACGGGCTCGGGTGGGTGTGGTCGACCAGGTGGCCCTACGGTGAACGGCACAGCACGTCCTGTGTGGCCGATCGGCGCCCCGACCAGTAGGTACTCAGCCACTTGTCCGGCACGCGGAAGCACTCAGCGACACGTGCGAAGGGATGATTGGCCAGCGTAGAGACAGGGGTTCGAAGCCCTTCGGGCGCTCTTAATCAAGGCCTCTGACCAGCTTTTCCACTGGTCAGAGGCCTTGATCTTTTCTGCGGCCTGGGACAGCGCCGACCGCCGGTCGGATCAGACCGATACGCCAGGACGTCGTCGACGAACCTGGCCTCTGACGAACTCCAGTCGGTCGCACGTCCTCTCCAGGACGGTCGCCCTGGCCTCCGCGTCGTCCTCGCTGAAGGAGCGTTCACGCCCGAAGGCCAGGACCATGTCGAGGCACCGGTAGGTCGTCTCACCCGATGTGGCGACAGCGGCCGGGATCAGGAAGTGTGCGTCCGCCAAGTCGTCCAGCAGGTAACCGGCGTCCGTGGTGGAAGTTCCCTCCAGCGCGGCGGCCGTTTCGGCGGTGAGTTCCGCGCAGCCGAGTAGGCCGATCTTGCGCAGGAGTCCTCGCGGCCCGGCACCCAGCGCACGGTAGCCGCGCTCAAGAACCGCCCGCACCGTACGGTCGCCGACGGTGAGTTCGTGGAGCAACCGGTCGCGGTCGGCGAGCCGTTCGGCGACTCGCCTGATCGAGCCCTGCCCGTTGATGATCCGGGCGGCCACGATCTCCAGCGCGAGCGGGAGACCGCCGCAGCGGTCGAGCACCTCGCGGGTGGCCCAGGGCTGGGCTTCGAGAAGGTCCCTGCCCACACCTCGTTCCAGCAGGCTGCGCGCATCTGCGGGGGCCAGTGGCGTGAGCTTGATCGACTCCCAGCCGGGCTGGCTGACATCCCAGGACGAAGTGGTGATGATGAGCGCGCATCCGTCGCCGGCCGGCACCAGCGGCTGGACCTGCCGAAGGGAGCCGGCATCGTCCAGGACGACCAGGATCCGCTTGCCTGCGGTCAGGGTGCGGAAGCGGCCGGCCCGCTCCTCCAACCCGGGCGGCAGGTCCATGTCGCGTAGCCCGAGCGCGCGCAGGAACATGCCGAGCACCTCCTCCGGGCGCGCCGGATGGCCGTGCTCGCCCGTCAGCTTCGCGAACAGCTGACCGTCGGGGTAGGAGTCCGCTATGCCGTGTGCGGCGTGAACGGCGAGCGCGGTCTTGCCGATGCCGCCGAAGCCTGCGAGCACCGCGACCGGGGAACGGTCCTCGGTAAGGGCGCGACGAATCCTGCGGAGTTCGGCCTCTCGGCCGTTCAGCACGGTCGTCCGTGGCGGCAGCTGCCGGGGCACGACCGCGTCCTGCAGTCCCGCCGTGCGGCTGTGATGGAGTGTCGGATCCTGGGCGAGGATCCGCCGGTGAAGCCTCTCGAGGTCTTTGGCCGGCTCGACTCCGAGCTCCTCACCGAGCCGGTGACGCAGACTCCGGAAGACCTCCAGGGCCTCGCTCTGTCGTCCTTCCCGGTAGAGCGCCAGCATGATCTGGCCGTGATAGCGCTCGCGCAACGGGTTGTCCACGATCGCCTTGCTCAGGTCCGGGATGACCACGTGGGACCGGCCCAGTTCCAGCTGGACCTCGACGTGCTCGGCGAGCGCCGCCAGACGTAGCTCCTCCAGTTCCGCCGCAGCCTCCCGGAAGTACGGGGTGTCGAAACCGGCCAACGCCTCTCCCCGCCACAGCGCGAAGCCGGACGTGAAGTGTGTCGCCGCTTCCTCCAGAAGGTCTTCCCGCACGGCGGTCCGCGCCTGCTGCACGTGGAGTTGAAAGGAGTCCGAGTCGACGTCGTTCTCGGTGACAGCGAGGGAGTAGCCGCCGCTCTCGTCCCGCGTGACCGGGACGCCGATCTTGCGGAGGTGGTGAATCGCCTGCTGGATCTGGTTGCGCGCGCTGCGGGGGGAGTGGTCGCCGTACACCGCGTCGATCAGCGCGTCGTCGGGAATCGTGTGTCCGCGCCTCAGTAGTAGGCAGGCAAGAACTGCCCGGGGTCGCCTGCCCGTGATCGCGACAGGTCCATCTTCGTGGCTTACGAGCAGCGGGCCGAGAATACCGAAGCGCATGGAGGCTGTTTGTCGGATGTCAATGTCAGCACGCAATGTCGCGTTCCCTCCGGTGGGCAAGGCTTGCGGCCGATTCGCCGTACTGGACGTGCGAGTTAGCGCGGGCTACCAGGGAGAGGAGAGCGGAGCGGTCAGAACCTGCCCAGGCTGAAGTGTGCCGTTGCCGGCAGGGCACTCAGAAGGGCAGGGAAGATCGTCACCACTGCCGAGCGGCGTCTGTGTACTGCCGTCGGCGCCGACTGCGGTGCGACACGCTGAGACACACCCGTGCTTTGGAGCATCGGATGTCAGATGGAACGCTTATTCGTCTGGAAATGGTCACCAGAAATCCCTCCCCCGTTTCAACGACTTTAACATCGGCTCGCCGGCCGTGCGACCCGGTTCGGGCCGGCGCGAACAGGCATTGGCTCACGCCGAATGGTGTGTGAGCAGCCGGGCGGCGCGGACGGCCTGGTTCGGCGACCGCCGGGATTCCCACCTCACGTGGCATGGCCCGGGTAGCCGCTTCTTCGCTTGAAAAAGCGCCGCGAAGCGGCCACAAAGCTCGCCTACCTAGGCTCATGTCCGAGAGTTGCGATGGCTCGTCAGTGATGCGGCAGGCCGCCTGCAGCTCTCTGGGACTGTCCAATCTAGCAGGTGGGGAGGTGTTCTGACATGAGCGAGGTCTACTTCAGCGAGGTCTACTGAGTCGCCGCAAGACCTGACTCAGGTTGAGGCGGGAGAAGCCCTTCGGAAGGGCTTCTCCCGCTTCGCCCCTCTTCTCACGCCCGCTCTCAGAGGACGACCGATGTCGAACCTGCACACCTACCCCCGCCACGACGACATCGCGTGGACTGACCTGGACTTCCCGCCCCCGGTCGAGCTGGACACCGTACGACTGCAGCGGGTCTGGAGCGCCTGGTTCACTCTGACGCCGACGGTCGGAGGGCCGCTGTGCGCGGAGAGCACGCCCCTGCTGCTGGCCCTGCTGCGCGACCAGACGCGTGAGGTCCTGCCGTACTGCTCACTGATCCTCCAAGGCGATGCGCGCTCGTGGCTGGTCCGGCAGGCGAGGAACGACGCGTTCCTCGGCCAGTCTCCTGCGCAGGTGGCCGAGCAGACCGGGCTGGAGGCATGGCGGTTCCTGAGCGACCAGGTCGCGGCCTGGGCGGACCAGTCCGTACCGCGGCGTGCCGTGCTTATCCGGCTGCTCACTCAGCTCGGCTTCTACAACCTGGCGTGCGAGCTCGCGGAGAAGGAGCCAGGGCTGGCGGATCCCGCCCGTGACCACCTGGACTACGAGATCGCCCGGGCTCTCCGGCAACACCTGCGTGGCAGCGAGACGCCGGCCGACACCTTTGCCCGGGTGGCCACCGGCGGACGAGTTCCGTCCCTGCGAGTGCTGGCGAGCACCCAGCTCATCTCGATCCTGCTGCGGGATCGTGACGGCGAGCGCGGCAGTGGCTACTGGACCTCGTACGGCGAGGCACTGCTGCCCCTCCTGTCCGAGGAGGAGCCGTGGGTGCGGGCGCTGACCCTCAGCCGATACTGGCGTGCCGCGGCGTTCCACCAGATCGCCGGCAAGGACGTCGAAGCTGCCCGGGCGGCGATGGAAGCTGCCGTCACGGCGGGCGACGAGGCGGAGAGCCTGGCCGCCACGTCGCAACAGTGGCACGCCGCCGTCGAGAACACCCGGTTGCTCATGGACGTGACGGTGAAGGCGGGTCCGGCGGTCTTCACCACCGGCCGATTGGGCGCGGCTGCCCGTCGGTTGCTCGACCTGGACGGTAACGAACCGTCGGCCCGTTTCTTCGTCGCGGCCTGGAGACAGCGCCAGGGTGATCTCCGAGGCGCCGCTGCGGAGTTCGAGCGGGGCGCCCAACTCGGCGCGTTGCGGGGTCCGGGCTGCGCCTACCGTGCGGTGCAGTGCCACCAGGAACTCGGTGACGAGGAGGCCGCCGACCGCACCACCCGGTTGCTGCTGGAGCTCGACCCGGCGGCAGAGGTGCCGAAGAGGGCGGCCCGATGACGACGGCACAGAAGGCGCAGCCGACGAACGTCCGGCTGGGGCGCAATTTCTGGCTCCTGTGGAGCGGGTGGTCGATCTCGAGTGTGGGTAACGGCCTGACTGTAACGGCACTCCCCCTGCTGGCCGCCGACCTGACGAGTGATCCCTCCACGCTGTCTCTGGTCGGCATCGCGGACAAGCTGCCCTGGCTGCTGCTCGCGCTGCTCGGCGGCGTCTTCGCCGACCGTTGGGACCGCCGTAGGGCCATGTGGCTGTCGGATGCGCTGCGGTGCCTGCTGCTGAGCCTGCTGGTCGTTGCCGTGCTCGGAGACTGGGTCTCCATTCCACTGCTCATGGTGGTGGCCTTCACCGTCACGGCCATCGAGACGGTCTACGACAGCTCGCGGGCGGCGATCCTGCCGATGGCTGTGTCGCGGGACCGGGCCACACTGGAGCTTGCCAACGGCAGGCTGATGACGGCCAACACGACCGCGCTGAAGTTCGTCGGGCCGGCGCTGGGCGGGTGGCTGTATTCCCTGGCTCGAGCCTTCCCGATCGTCATCGACGCGATCAGCTTCGCGCTCAGTGCGATCTTCAGCTTCCTGATGCGTGGTGACTTCCGCGCGGGTGACAACCAGACGACCAGAGGTCCGCGGCGGGGAGCGATGCGGGCCGAGATCGCGCAGGGGGTCCGCTGGCTGGCCAGGCACCGAGTCCTGCGCACGTACACGCTCGTCGCCGGATTGACGAACATGTGCACGGTCGGTCAGCTGGCCATGCTGGTGCTCTATGCGCGGCAGGTCATGCATCTCGACGACGCGGCCTACGGCCTGCTCCTTGCGTCCGTGGCCGTCGGCAGCGTGACCGCCGGCTTCACCTGCCGGATGTTCACCAGCCGGCTGGGCCCCGCGCGCTCGGCCTTCGGCGGGACGTTGATGGGTGCCCTCGGGTTCACCATCCTGGGATTCACCAGCGAGATCCCGCTCGTCGCGCTGGGGCTGGCCATCACCGGCTATACGGCGATGACCTGGAACGTGACCACGGTCTCCATCCGGCAGGCCATCGTGCCCCAGGAGTTGACGGGCCGGGTGAGCAGCGTCAACCGGCTCGTCGCATTCGGTCTGATGCCGGTCGGCATCTTCCTGGCCGGTCAGATCGCGTCGCACTTCGACCTCGACACGGTCTACCGAGCAGGCGGAATCTTCGCCGCAGGTGTCTCCCTGATTGCTCTGTTCAAGATCTCGAACGCACAAGTGGAAGAGGCCGTGAGAACGGCCACCGACGGCAACTAGCCCTCGGATGACAGATGCGGAGATGGCAATGCTGAACACCTCGACGGAACGTGAGATCAAGGTAGGTCGGGACCGGGTCTGGGCTGCGTGGAACGACCCGAAGGAGGTCAGGGCTTGGCTCAATCTCATTGACGGCGAGATCCCGAGCCGGCCGGGTGAGGCCCTGCGATGGCAGTTCAACCGAGGAGGCCGGGTCGACCTCGTGTTCACGGCCACCCTGCGCGAGGTGGTGCCTCAGGAATCCTGCGTCTACGACTGGGACGTGCCGGGCAACGACGAACCGACCCGGGTGGTGGTCACGTTCGTGCGGGTGGACGAGGACCGCACCAAGGTGCGGCTCACTCACTCGGGCTTCAACGAGTCACTGCGATCCCGGCTGGAGTTCGACGCGTACGACCACCACTGGTGGCACTACCTGGAGCGGCTCGCCGCATACCTTGAGCACCGGCCGTTCCAGTTCCACAAGACGATCACGCCGCCGAAGACCGGGATCATCCCCCTCGGGGTGGCTCCGGAGACCGGGATGGTCGTCGCGGACGTGGCCATCAATTCGGCAGCCGAGTTCGTCGGCATCGGGCCCGGCGACGAGATCCGGGCCATCGACGGCATCGAGCTGAAGGAGATGGAGGACTTCCACCGCTGGCTGGACGACGCCGAGGCAGGGCAGACCGCGACCTTCACCCTCAAGGACCGGACGGTCGAGTTGGTCCTCCGGCCGTTCACCTCCTGACAGAGCCGAGATGGTCTCGGCGGCGGAGTTCCGGACCGCGCTCGCGCGGTTTCCCAGCGGCGTAACGCTGATCACGACCCGAGGAGGCCGTGAAGGCGCTCGCGGGCTCACCGTGAGCGCCTTCTGCTCCGTGTCCCTGGAGCCCTCTCTCGTCCTCGCCTGTGTGGCGCGGTCGGCACGGACCTTGCCCGTTCTGCTCCGGGCAGGGCGTTTCGGGGTGAGCCTCCTCGGTGCGCGACATCGCGGTCTGGCGCATCTGTTCGCCTCGACAGCCACCGACAAGTTTCAGGGTGCCTGGACAACGCTGGTGCCGGACGGCTGTCCCGTCCTGCCGGACGCCGTGTTCGCGATGGAGTGCCTCGTCCACAGTACGTTCACGGCCGGTGACCATGAGGTGATCATCGGGGCGGTCGAGGCGGTCGCCATCGGTGATGAAGAGGCCATAGTGTTCCACAACAGAGCAATGCGCCACCTCGGTGAAACCGATGTCGGCAGAGCCGGTGGCGGTGCGTCCCTGAACCCACGAGAGGCTGGACAGATCCATGGAGCATCGTCGGCTCGGTCGTAGCGGCCTGATGGTCAGCGAGATCACCTATGGCAACTGGCTGACTCACGGCGAACTGGCCGGTCGTGAGGAGGCGTTGGCCTGCATCCGGGCGGCGCTCGACGCGGGGATCACGACCTTCGACACCGCCGACGTGTACGCCCAGGGGGCCGCTGAGGAGGTGCTCGCGGAGGGTCTGCGCGGGGTGAGGAGGAGCTCCCTGGTGATCACGAGCAAGGTTTGCCTGCCCACCGGCGACGGGCCGAACGACAAGGGGTTGTCCCGCAAGCACGTCATGGAGTCCTGCGAGGCGTCCCTGCGGCGGCTCGACACCGACTACCTCGACGTCTACCAGGCCCACCGCTTCGACGAGGGCACCCCGCTCGACGAGACCCTGATCGCCTTCGACGACCTGGTACGCCAGGGCAAGGTGCTGTACCTGGGTGTCTCCGAGTGGACCGCGCCGCAGATCGAGGCTGCTTTCACCATGGCGGGGGAACTCGGGCTGCGGAGCCGGATCGTGTCCAACCAGCCGCAATACAACATGCTCTGGCGGGTCATCGAGCCGGAGGTTCTTCCGCTCTGCGTGCGCCAGGGTGTCGGCCAACTCGCTTTTCAGCCGCTGGCTCAGGGTGTGCTCACCGGAAAGTACCGGCCCGGTCAGGCCTGGCCCGAGGGTTCGCGGGCGGCGTCGGGCGGTCGAGCTCCCCGGTTCATCAACCGGGTCCTGGGCGAGAAGGTGCTCCTCGCCGTCGAGGAGTTGCGTCCGGTCGCCGAGGCGTCCGGGCTGTCCCTCGCACAGCTCGCCATCGCCTGGGTGCTGAGTAGGCCCGGAGTCGCCTCCGTCGTCATGGGGGCCACCAGGCCGGAGCAGATCAGGGAGAACGTGACGGCCGCGGGGAAGCCGCTCGATGAGGGCGCGCTGAGTCGGATCGACGAGGTGCTCGGCGGTCTGGTCGATCGTGATCCGACGAAGACGGCCCAGATGATGGCGGTGAAGCCGGACTGGGCCGGATCAGCTGCCTGACCCCGGCGCGAGCGGGTATGGCTCATGCAGTCCACCGGTGGTTGGGCCGCCCCAAAAGGGCCGCCCAACACC